>JANNNU010000039.1:0-40935 GCA_031398695.1 Paracoccaceae bacterium
GAACCAATGAAGTGATCAAGGTGCGCGGCGACAAGGTCACCGTGCACTATGGCGAAAAGCAAGCGCTGTTCGACGTAAACCTGTCGGTACGCCAGAACCAGGTGACGGCGTTGATCGGCCCTTCCGGCTGCGGCAAGTCGACCTTTCTGCGCTGCCTGAACCGCATGAACGATACGGTGCCGAGCGCCAGGGTTGGCGGCAAAATCACGCTCGACGGCGAGGATATCTATGACAAGCAGATCGACGTTGTCGAACTGCGGGCGCGGGTCGGCATGGTGTTCCAGAAGCCGAACCCGTTTCCGAAATCGATCTATGACAACGTGGCATATGGTCCAAAGATCCACGGCCTGACCAAGTCGAAGGCCGAGCTGGACGAGATCGTCGAGACGAGCCTGAAGAAGGCCGCGATCTGGAACGAGGTCAAGGACCGCCTGTCCGCGCCCGGCACCGGGTTGTCGGGCGGCCAGCAACAGCGTCTGTGCATCGCGCGCGCCATCGCGACCAGCCCCGAAGTGCTGCTGATGGACGAGCCGTGTTCCGCGCTCGATCCCATCGCGACCGCGCAGGTCGAGGAATTGATCAGCGAACTGCGCAGCCAATTTTCGGTGGTGATCGTGACACACTCGATGCAGCAGGCGGCGCGCGTCAGCCAGAAGACCGCATTTTTTCACTTCGGCTATTTGGTCGAATACGGCGAGACCGGGCAGATCTTTACCAACCCGAAGGACCCGCGCACCGAATCCTATATTTCCGGCCGGATTGGCTGAGGGAGCAGATGATGATCGAGAATCCGCATATCGCCTCGGTGTTCGACCGGGATCTTGAAGCCGTGCAGGCGATGATCATGAAGATGGGCGGGTTGGTGGAAACCGCGCTATCCGACGCAGCGCAGGCGCTGGAAACCCGCGACGAGGAACTGGCCGAGCGGGTGCGCCGCTCCGATACCGCTATTGACGCGCTGGAAGAACAGGTCAACGCCGAATGTGCCCGCCTGATCGCGCTGCGGGCCCCAACCGCGACCGATCTGCGCATCGTGCTGGCGGTGATGAAGATCGCCGCCACGCTGGAGCGGTGCGGCGACTATGCCAAGAACCTGGGCAAGCGGTCGAACGTGCTGGCACAGATGAACCCGATTGCCGGTGCGGCCGGGTCGATCCGCCGGATGGCCAAGCAGGTGCAACTGTTGCTGAAGGACGCGCTGGACTCCTATATCACCCGTGATGCGGCGCTGGCAGCCGAGGTACGCCTGCGCGACCGCGAGGTGGACCAGATGTACAACGCGCTGTTCCGCGAATTCCTGACGCACATGATGGAAGACCCGCGCAACATCACCGCCTGCATGCATCTGCATTTCATCGCGAAGAACATCGAGCGGGTGGGCGACCACGCCACCGGGATTGCCGAACAGGTGATCTATCTGGTCACCGGCGAAATCCCCGGCGATCTGCGGCCCAAGGCCGATGATCTGATGCCGGCCATGGCGAACGAAGACTAGATCATGGCATCGCAAGAACATCCGACTGTGTTGGTGGTCGAGGACGAACCGGCACAGCGCGAAGTGCTCGGATACAATCTGGAGGCCGAGGGGTTTCGGGTCAGCTCGGCCAGCAACGGCGAAGAGGCGCTGATGCTGGTGGATGAGATGCGTCCGGATATCATCGTGCTGGACTGGATGATGCCGAATGTTTCGGGGATCGAGGTGTGTCGTCGTTTGAAGTCGCGGGCCGACACCCGGATGATCCCGATCATCATGCTGTCGGCGCGGTCCGAGGAAGTGGACCGGGTGCGGGGGCTGGAAACCGGCGCGGACGATTATGTGATCAAGCCCTATTCTATCGTCGAATTGATGGCGCGGGTGCGCGCGCAACTGCGTCGGGTCAGGCCAAGCTCGGTGGGCGTGGTGCTGGAATGGGGCGACATTCGCCTCGACCCCGAAACGCACCGGGTGTTTCGGGCCGAGAACGTGCTGAAGCTGGGCCCGACTGAGTTTCGGCTGCTGACCACGTTCATGGAAAAGCCGGGCCGGGTCTGGAGCCGCGAGCAATTGCTGGACCGGGTCTGGGGGCGCGACATCTACGTCGACACCCGCACGGTCGATGTTCACATCGGGCGGCTGCGCAAGGCCCTGTGCACCTTTGGCGGCGACGATCCGCTGCGGACGGTGCGCGGCGCGGGGTATGCGCTGGGGTAGTCCCTGTGAGGCAAGCCGGGACCGTTGCCTCCCCCATATATGTGTAAAGAGGGGGGGGGTTCATACCCCCCAACCCGTCCATGGCCCGGAAGTGCTTCGCGGAAAACCTCTACCGGAGGTTTTCTTGTCGCTCACCATCCCGTGGAAACTTGTGGCAATGGGAAAGAAAATCTCAGTCAAATTGTCGCGGACGGAGTTGCCGGTTTTGAGGGCGCTGTGTGACCTGTTTCTGGGCAAACCCGCACTGCCTGCCGGTTTTTTCACAATGCGGTGGTGCGGGGCGGTTGGTTGTGGAACAAAAAGGGCGACCGTCTTTGCGTTAGGGCCACCATGTCGATCCTTGCCTCGATCCATCATCTGACCCACTACCGCTATGACCGGCCCGTCACGCTGGGCCCGCAGGTGATCCGGCTCAGGCCCGCGCCGCACAGCCGGACACGGGTGATCTCGCATTCGCTGAAGGTCAGCCCGGCCGATCATTTCGTTAATTATCAGCAAGATGCCTACGGCAACTGGCAGGCGCGCTATGTCTTTCCGAGCCCGGTGACCGAGTTGAAGATCGAGGTCGATCTGGTGGCCGACATGTCGGTCTACAACCCGTTCGACTTTTTCGTCGAGGACAGTGCCGAGACTTTTCCGTTCGAATACCCCGAGGATATCGCCGACGATCTGGTGATCTATCGCACCCCCGAGCCGGCCGGGCCCTTGCTGGCGGCGTTCGTCGCGTCGGTGTCGCGCGAGCCGCTGCGGACGATTGATTTCATCGTCGGGTTGAATGCGCGGCTGGCGTCCGAGATCGGCTATGTGATCCGAATGGAGCCGGGAGTGCAGACGCCGGAGGAGACGCTCGCGGTGGGCAGGGGGTCGTGCCGGGACACGAGCTGGCTGCTGGTCAACATCATGCGGCATCTGGGGTTGGCGGCGCGGTTCGTGTCGGGCTACCTGATCCAGTTGAAACCCGATCTGATCGCGGTGGATGGCCCGGTGGGGGCGACGCAGGATTTCACCGATCTGCATGCCTGGGCCGAGGTCTATTTGCCCGGCGCGGGGTGGATCGGGTTGGACCCGACAAGCGGCCTGTTGACCGGCGAGTCGCACATACCGCTGGCGGCTACGCCGCACTACCGTAACGCGGCGCCCATCTCGGGGCTGGCGAGTTATGCCGAGGTCGAGTTTGGCTTTGACATGAAGGTCGCGCGGGTGGCTGAGCATCCCCGGATCACCAAGCCGTTTTCGGACGAGGCCTGGGCGGCAATGAACACGCTGGGGGAAAAGGTTGATGCGGCGCTGGCCGAGGGTGATGTGCGCCTGACGATGGGCGGGGAGCCGACATTCGTGTCCACCCTCGACTTCGAGGCGGGCGAGTGGAACACCGATGCCGTCGGTCCGACGAAGCGGGTGTTTGCCGACGCGCTGATCCGCAGGTTGCAGGCGAAGTTCGCGCCGGGGGGTTTTCTGCACTATGGGCAGGGCAAGTGGTATCCGGGGGAGTCGCTGCCGCGCTGGACGTTCAGCCTGTACTGGCGGCGTGACGGCCGGCCGATCTGGTCCGATCCGTCGCTGATCGCGCCCGAGGTGACCGGCACCGTGGCAACGCCAGAGCAGGCGGCCGAGTTTCTTGAGGGAATGGCGGCGCATCTGGGGCTGGAGCCGGACTATGTCGTTCCCGCGTTCGAGGATCCTGCCGAATGGATCGTCAAGGAGGGCAACCTGCCCGAGAACGTGACGCCGGACAACAGCAAGTTGAAAGACCCCGAAGAGCGCAACCGGATCGCGCGCGTGTTCGGTCGCGGATTGACGACGGCCTCGGGCTATGTGCTGCCGGTGCAGGCTTGGCAGGCGCGGTCCACGGGCCGGGCGTGGCGCAGCGAGAAGTGGACGCTTCGGCGGGGGCATCTGTTTCTGGTGCCCGGCGACAGCCCGGTGGGTTACCGTTTGCCGTTGGGCGCGCTGCCCTATGTGCCGACGGTGGCCTTTCCGCATGTCTATCCTTCGGAACCGATGCAGGATCGGCCACCCCTCGCAGAGCCGGCCGATCTAAGGGCGCAGCAGGTGCAACGGGCGGCGTTCACCCCGGCAGAGCCGTCGCAGATGCGCGTCGAGCAGACGCTGGGCGAGGTGGGCGGTGCGGTGCGCACGGCGATATCTGTCGAACCGCGCGACGGGCGGTTGTGCGTGTTCATGCCGCCCGTCGAAGGGGTCGAAGAGTATCTGGATCTGGTGGCAGCGGCGGAAGCTGCGGCGGCGGCGATGGGGTTGCCGGTGCATATCGAGGGGTATGCGCCGCCATTCGATCCGCGGCTGAACGTCATCCGGGTCGCCCCTGATCCCGGCGTGATCGAGGTCAACATTCATCCGGCGCACAGCTGGGCCGAATGTGTGGAAACGACCGAGACGGTTTACGAAGAAGCCCGGCAGCTGAAGCTGGGGGCTGATAAGTTCATGATAGACGGGCGCCATACCGGGACGGGCGGCGGAAACCACGTGGTGGTGGGCGGCTCGACGCCGGTCGACAGTCCGTTCCTGCGGCGACCCGATCTGCTTGCGTCGCTGATCTTGCACTGGCAGCGGCATCCGTCGTTGTCGTATCTGTTTTCCGGCCTGTTCATCGGGCCGACCAGCCAGGCGCCGCGCATCGACGAGGCGCGGATGGACAGCTTGTACGAGCTGGAGATTGCGCTCGCGCAGATCCCGCACCCGGACCGGGGCACGGTGCCCGCGCCCTGGCTGACGGACCGGTTGCTGCGCAACCTGTTGGTCGATGTGACGGGCAACACGCACCGGGCCGAGATTTGCATCGACAAGCTCTATTCGCCGGACGGTCCCACGGGCCGCCTGGGGCTGGTGGAGTTTCGCGGGTTCGAGATGCCGCCGAACCCGCGGATGTCGCTGGCGCAGCAACTGCTGATCCGTGCGCTGATTGCGCGGTTCTGGGCCAACCCTGCGACGGGGTCGCTGACGCGATGGGGCACGACGCTTGGGGATCGCTTTATGCTGCCGCATTTCGTCTGGGCGGATTTTCTCGAGGTGTTGGCCGACCTCAAGGCGCATGGGTTCGATCTGAACCCCGACTGGTTCACCGCGCAGGCCGAGTTCCGCTTTCCGTTCTGCGGCGAGGTTGAAGTAGAGGGCGTGAAGCTCGAGCTGCGCCAGGCACTGGAGCCGTGGCATGTGATGGGGGAAACCGGGGCGATCGGCGGGACGGTGCGCTATACCGACAGTTCGGTCGAACGTTTGCAGGCCAAGATCACCGGTGCGACGCCGGGGCGCTATGTGGTGACCTGCAATCAGCGGCAGATGCCGATGCAACAGGTCGGCTCGGGCGTGGCGGTGGCTGCGGTGCGCTACAAGGCTTGGCAGCCCCCGTTGGCGTTGCATCCGCAGTTGCCGATTGACGCGCCGTTAACGTTTGACCTGTATGACACCTGGACGGGGCGGGCGATCGGCGGTTGCACCTATCACGTAAAACATCCAGGCGGGCGCAGCTATGACACCTTTCCGGTCAATGGAAACGAGGCAGAGGCGCGGCGGTTGTCTCGTTTTCAGCCGTTCGGCCATTCGGCAGGCCGCTGGCAGCCGGTGTCGGAAACCCCGCATCCAGAGTTTCCAATGACGCTCGACCTGCGCCGCGCGCCAGGTTTGTAGATGACGGGCGCGGCACGCAAGGCGGCGACGGACCGACGGCTGTTCGACCGCTACAAGCCGCTGAAGGGTGTGCCCGATGAACTGGCAGATGCCACCGGTGCGATGCGGCCAGCCTGGGCGGGGCTGATCGCGCACCTGTCGGGCCTGACGCCGGCCGAGGCGCAGGCGGCGTTTGCCGCGGGCGATCAGCATCTGGCGGATGCGGGCGTGTTCTTTCGCGCGTATGGCGATGCCTCGGCGGCCGGGCGGGATTGGCCGTTCAGTCCGGTGCCGATCCTGCTGCCAGAATCCGAGTGGCGCGAGATCGCCAAAGGTCTGATCGAGCGCGCCGATCTGCTGGAACAGGTCGTGGCGGATCTGTATGGAGACAACCGGCTTGTGGCTGAAGGGCATCTTCCGGCCAAGCTGATTGCCGAAAGCCCCGAGTGGCTGCGCCCGATGGTCGGGGTCAAGCCACGGTCGGGCCATTTTCTGCATTTTGTCGCGTTCGAGATCGGACGGGGTCCGGATGGGCGGTGGTGGGTTCTGTCGGACCGCACCGACGCGCCGTCAGGCGCGGGGTTCGCGCTGGAAAACCGGGTGGCGACCAGCCGGGTGTTTCCCAAATTGTACCAGAACTCCAATGTTCTGCGGTTGGCTGGGTTCTTTCGTGGGTTTCGCGATGCGCTCGACCGACTGAGGGATGCGTCGGGGTCGCGGGTCGGCATTCTGACACCGGGGCCTTTGACCGACACGTATTACGAGCAGGCCTATATCGCGCGGTATCTGGGGATGGCCTTGCTGGAGGGCGAGGATCTGGTCGTCGAGGACGACCGGCTTTGGCTGCGCACCGTGCAGGGGCTGGCGCCGATCGATGTGCTGTGGCGGCGGATGGATGGCATCTGGGCCGATCCACTGGAACTGCGCGAAGACAGCGCACTCGGCACGCCCGGCCTGATGTCGGCCATCCGAGCGGGGCATGTCACCATGGTTAATGCCTTGGGCGTCGGGGTGTTGGAAACGCAGGCGCTGATGGCGTTTCTGCCCGCGATTGCCAAGAAACTGACCGGCAAGCCGCTGTCGCTGCCCAATGTCGCGACCTGGTGGTGTGGCGGCGCGCGCGAGTTGGCGCATGTGCGCACGCACTGCACGCGTATGATGATCGCCCCCGCGCTGGCGACGCGGATGCCGTTCGAAGGCCGGACGGTGCACGCGGTGGCAGGAAAGCTTATCGGAGCCGAAGATGATGCCGACCTGCATGATTGGCTGACCGACAATTCGCATGCGCTGGTCGCCAAGGAACTGGTCACCCTGTCGACCACACCGGTCTATGACAAGGGCGTGCTCAGCCCGCGCCCGATGACGGTGCGGATGTTTCTGGCGCGCACGCCGGACGGCTGGCAGGTGATGCCGGGCGGGTTCGGTCGGATCGGGGCCAGCACCGACACGGCGGCGATTTCGATGCGCAATGGCGGCACGGTGGCTGATGTCTGGGTCGTCAGCGACTGCCCGGTCGAGCCGGTCAGCCTGTTGCAGACCGGCGATGCGCCGTTCGTGCGCGCGCAGCCGGGATCCCTGCCGGCCCGCGCGGCGGACAATCTGTTCTGGCTGGGCCGGTATGTGGAGCGGACAGAGGGCCTCGCGCGGTTGGTGCGTGCCTATAACTCGCGGCGGACCGAGGCCGCGACCGAGCCGCTGCTGGCCAGCATCCGGGTGCGGTTGAAAGCCTATGGCATCGATCCGTCGCAGCCGGTTCCGAAGGGGCTGCTCGCGACACTGGCCGCTGCGGTGGGCAGTGCCAGCCAGATCCGGGACCGGTTCAGCGTCGATGGCTGGGCGGCACTGAAGGACATGGAAAAGTCCATGACGCGGATTGCGCGCACCGCGCAGCCGGGCAGCGATGCGGCGCAGGTGATGGGCGTGTTCCTGCGCAAGATCGCCGGGTTTTCCGGTCTTGTGCACGAAAACATGTTTCGCGCTGCGGGGTGGCAGTTTCTAACGATCGGACGGTCGCTGGAACGCGCCTCGATGATGACCGATCTGCTTGCCGCCGTCGCAGCACCGGGTGCGCCGCAGGGCGGGTTGGATCTGGCGATCGAGATCGGGGACAGCACCATGGTCCACCGGCAGCGCTATGCCGTCGTCACCCGCCGCGAGACGGTGATCGATCTGCTCGCCCTGGACGAGATGAACCCGCGGTCTGTGCGGTTTCATCTGGACGTGTTGCGGGGGCGGCTGGACGATCTGGCTACTCTGCGTCCGGGCGGCAGCGGAATGCTGGAGGTCGAGCGGCGGGTGCTGGCCTTGCAGACGGCCATGACGGTGCATTCGGTCGACAGTCTGGACACTGCGGCATTGGCCGCGATCTATGACGGCTTGCTGGACCTTACGCCGGCGCTCAACGCCGCCTACATGCACTAGGGGTGTCGCATGATCTACGACATCAAACTGGTGCTTGGGTACGATTATGCCAGTCCGGCGGGGGCGGGGCGGCATCTGGTGCGCGTATTGCCGCTGGAGATTGCCGGTCAGCAGAGGCTGGTGGCGGGTTTGGTCACCGTCGAGCCGCACCCTGAGGAACGGCGCGACGGACGCGATTTCTTTGGCAACCACACGGTCGAATTTGCCTGCCGTGCCAGCCACGACAGCCTTGATCTGGTGATGCAGGCGCGGGTCGACCGCCGCGTGGCGGCGCTGGCCGAGGACCGCGCAACCGGGTTTGCCGGGCTGGCCAGCGATCTGGCGCGCTGCGTCGATCTGGGCGGAAACTCGCCCTTGCACATGGTCGCCGCATCGACGCGGGTTCCGCTGCACGCGCCGACCACTGATTTCGCGCGGGCCTTGGTCCGGCCGCAGCAGACGGTGCTGCAACTGGTGCGCGAGGTCGGCACGGCATTGCACGGCCACATGACGTTCGACGCGCGCGCCACGGAAGTGGACACGCCGCTCGCCACGGCCTTCGCGGAACGCAAGGGCGTGTGCCAGGATTATTCGCATATCCTGATCGCGTGTCTTCGCGGTCTGGGGGTGCCCGCAGGCTATGTCAGCGGGTTCTTGCGGACCGAGCCGCCCAAGGGCAAGCCGCGGCTGGAAGGTGCCGATGCGATGCATGCCTGGGTGCGCGCCTGGTGCGGGGCCGCGCTGGGTTGGGTCGAGTATGACCCGACCAACGACTGTCTGGTGCGTGACGACCACATCGTGGTGGGTTATGGCCGCGACTATTCGGATGTGGCGCCGATCAAGGGCATCTTGCGCGTGTCGGGCCGCCAGAACGGCCGACAGGCGGTCGATGTGATCCCCCTCGCGGGTTAGGTGTTTGCCTCGAGTTGCGGGCGCAGGTGGTCGAGGGTGTAGCCGAAGCGCGCGGCGGCGTTGATCAGATCGTCGGCCGGCACCTTTCCGGCGTGGGCCAGCGCCCAGACTACCGAACTGCGGTTGCCGCTGGCGCAGTAGGCCAGCACCGGACCCGCGCTTTGCGCGATCGCGGCGGCCTGAACCTGGACGTTCTGCTGCGTCAGCGCGCCGCCGATCACCGGGTTGACCACGAAAGTCAGGCCCAAGGCCTCGGCCGCCTTTTGCATCACCGGGGTGTGCAGATCGGTCGGAATTTCGCCATCGGGCCGGTTGTCGATAACGGTCACGTAGCCCGCCGCCTTGATCGCGGGCAGATCGTCGGGCGTGATTTGCGGCGAAACGGCATAGGTTGGGGAAAGCGCGCGCAGGTCCATCGGTCACTCCTTGGCGGATCGGGCGGGGATGCTGTCGATTTGCATGGCGAACGCGGGCGCGAAGGTCAAGCGCGGCGAAGGGGGCGCGCGGCACTGGGTTGATGTGGGTCAAGGCGGCGACGCGGCGGCCGCCCTATGCTGGGGCGTATGTCGAGGAGGATCGTGATGACCTATGCCGACCGAAAGGTGCAGTTACAAACCCGGGCTGCCGCGTTGACCGCGCGGCTGAGTGGGATCGAAACCGAGCTGGTGGCGCCGGCGCCGCAAGACTGGGAAGACCATGCCAGCGAGCGAGAAGCCGACGAAGTGCTGGAATCACTGGGTCTGTCGGGTCAGCAGGAGTTGCGGCAGATCGCGGCTGCGCTCGACCGGATTGCGGCTGGCACCTACGGCGTCTGCACCAAATGTGGATCCGCCATCGCGCCCGGTCGGTTGGATCTGGTGCCCGACACACCGTTTTGCACTGATTGCGCCGTCTAAGGCACCGAAGATGCCCTTCGGCGTCGCCGGTATCGGACAGCCGACCGCCATGCACTAGGGTGGGGCGGTCGGACCACAAGGCGCGCCAGGGCGCGCCCTGTCATTCGGCTGCGATGGCCCCCGGACCCGGGTCGCGGCGCTGGTGGTCGAGTTCATGGAGACGTTCGCGCATTGCGGATTGTTCCGCCGCGAGCAGGGCGATGCGTTCGGCAAGAACGGCGGCCTCCGGCGCTTCGGGTTCGTCTTCCTTTGGGCCGATCATGCGGCTGAACAGCCAGCCCATCAGTTTCGACAGATCGTCCATGATCAGATAGAACGACGGCACGATGACGAGGCTGAGCACTGTCGATACGATGATGCCGCCGATTACCGCCGTGGCCATCGGCGCGCGGAACGCACCACCTTCGCCAACCCCCAGTGCCGAGGGCAGCATGCCCGCTGACATGGCGATCGAGGTCATCACGATGGGGCGCGCGCGCTTGTGGCCCGCCTCCATCACGGCCTTGACGCGTTGCAGGCCGCGGTGGCGCATCTCGATGGCGAAGTCGATCAGCAGGATGGCGTTCTTGGTGACGATGCCCATCAGCATCAGGATCCCGATCAGCACCGGCATCGACAACGCCGCATTGGTCAGGATCAGCGCGGCGGCCACGCCGCCGATGGCGAGGGGCAGGGACAGCAGGATGGTGAAGGGCTGCAGCACCGACTTGAACAGGAGGATCAGCACGGTCAGCACCAGCATCAGGCCCATGATCATCGCCGAGCCGAAGCTGGCGAAGAGTTCGGCCTGAACCTCGGCGTCGCCCGATTCCTGCAGGCGGGCGGTGCCCGGCAGCGGGGTTGCGTCGGCGATTTCCTGCAGGCGGGTCGTCGCGGTGCCGAGCGCCACGCCGACGGGCAGGTTGGCGCCGATGGTTGCGAGACGCTCGCGGTTCAGGCGGCTGACGGTGGACGGCCCTTCGGCGATGCGGATGTCGGCCACCGTTGACAGCGGCACCTGCGCGCCCGTCGCAGTGGTCACCTTGAGGTTGGCGATCAGGTCGAGCGACTCGCGCGATGCGTCGTTCAGGCGGACTCGCACCGGGATCAGCCGGTTGTCGAGCGAGAGTTTGGCCAGGGTCGCATCGACGTCGCCGATGGTTGCGACGCGGACGACGCTGGCGATCTGCGATGTGGTGACACCAAGCCGGGCGGCCTCGTCCATACGCGGGGTGATCTGGATTTCCGGGCGGGGCAGGGCGCCCGAGGACGTGACGTTGGACAAGAGCGGTTCGTCGCGCAGCGCGGCCTCGAGGGCCGCGACGGCACCGTTCAGATCGGCTTCGTTCTGCGCCAACACCGAGTAGGAGATGTCGCGTTCGCCCCGGTCGTTCAGCTTGAAGGCGCGGATGTCGGGGATCGGCTCGAACCGCTCGAAGATTTCGGCTTCGATCACGTTCTGCGGGACGGTACGGCCCTTGTTCTCGACGCGAGGGACCAGCGCGCCGATCACCGGGATCTGGCGGCCGGTTTCCGAGAGTTTCAGCAGAAGGCCATGGTCCAGCTTGTCGAGCAGAACGGTGATTGTGGCGCGGCGCACTTCGAGGGTACCGGTGGGCGAGGAGCCGCCCAGCACGAAGATGTTGTCGATGCCTTCGATGTCCCTTATCGCCTCGACCATCTGGGTGGTGGTGCGGTCGGTCTCCTCGAGCGTGGTGCCGGGCGGGAGTTCGACCGAGATCGAGACGCGGCTCACGTCCTCGGGCGGCAGGAAGGCACCGGGCACCTTGAGCATGTAGAACACCGACACGATCAGGATGCCGATGGCAGCGACCATGGTCAGGTAATACATCGGAAACCGCACGCGGCCGAAGAGGCGGGGCGACGAGGTGGTCGCCGCGACGAAGCGCATGTAGCCCTTCATCACCCAGCCGTCGCGGTTGCCGTGTTCGGTGCCGCCGTCCTTGGTGGACATCAGGTAGGCCGCCATCATGGGGGTGATCAGGCGGGCCACGAGCAACGAGAACAGCACGGCGATGGCGACGGTCAGGCCGAATTGTCGGAAATACTGGCCGGGGATTCCAGCCATGAAGCTGACCGGCACGAAGACCGCGACGATGGTGAAGGTGGTGGCGATCACGGCGAGGCCGATCTCGTCGGCCGCCTCGATGGCCGCGCGGTAGGGGGTCTTGCCCATGCGGATGTGGCGGGCGATGTTCTCGATTTCTACGATGGCGTCATCGACGAGGATGCCCGTCGCCAGCGTCAGGGCGAGGAAGGACACGAGGTTGAGTGAGAATCCGAGCATGTCCATCGCCCAGAAGGTCGGGATCGCAGACAGCGGCAGGGCGATGGCGGTGATCAGGGTGGCGCGCCAGTTGCGCAGGAACAGCATGACCACGATGATGGCGAGCAGTGCGCCTTCGAGCAGAGTGTGGATCGCGGCCTCGTAGTTGCCGTAGGTGTAGAAAACGGTCTCGTCCACCAGTTTGATGTCGATGGTCGGGTTCGCTGCGCGCACCTCGTCGAGGACCTCGTTGACCACTTCGGCCACCGACACCTCGGACGCGCCCTTGGAGCGGAACACGGCGAAGGTCACCACCTGTTCGCCATTCAGGCGGGCGAAGGAGCGGAGTTCCTCGTAGGTGTCGACGATGTTCCCGAGGTCGGAGAGTTTCACGTAGCGGCCGGAGGGCAGGGCGATGGTCGTGTCGGCGAGGCTTTGCACTGTAGCGGCGTCGCCGAGGGTGCGGATCGCCTGTTCGGCGCTGCCGATTTCCGAGCGGCCCGCACCGAGGTTGGTGTTGGTGGCGGCGATCTGTTGGTTTACCGCCGGCGCGGTGATGCCGTTGCTGTCGAGTTTAACCGGGTCGAGCTCGATGCGGATCTCGCGGTCGGCCCCGCCGTAGCGGTCGACGCGCCCGACGCCGGGACGGCCCTGCAGCGAGCGGGTGATCGTGTCGTCGACGAACCAGGAGATTTCCTCGAGCGTCAGGTTCGGCGAAGACACGGCGAAGGACAGGATTGCCTGGCCTTCGACGTCGATGCGGGTGACGATGGGGGCCTCGACGTCGCCGGGCAGGTCGCCGCGGATCTGGTCGATGGCGTCCTTGACGTCCTGCACGGCCTTGTCGGTCGGGATTTCCATGCGGAACTCGATGACCGTCTGCGACGAGCCATCGGTGACGGTGGAGGAGATGTTCTTGACGCCGGTGATGCCGGCAACGGCATCCTCGATTTCCTTGGTCACCTGGGTTTCGAGTTCTGCCGGTGCCGCACCGGACTGCCCGACGGTAACCGCGACGAGAGGGACGTCGATGTTGGGAAAGCGGGTGATCGGAAGCGAGTTGAACGACTGATAGCCCAAAACCATCAAGATGAAGAACGCAAGGATGGGGGCAATCGGGTTGCGGATCGACCAGGCGGAGAAGTTCATCGTTTTTCCCTTCAATTCGTCCCGGCGTCGGCCGGAACAGGGTTGATCTGGTCGCCGTCGCGCACGAAAGCACCGGCTTTGGTCACCACCACGTCGCCATCTGACAGGCCATCGGCAATCTCGACCCACTTGCCCTGACGTATGCCGGTGGTCACAAACACCTGCTCGACCAGGCCGTCCTTGACGCGCATCACCGTAGCTTGGGTGCCGGATGCGCCGATCGCAGACACCGGAGCCGCCAGAGTGTTGCGTTCGGCGACCAGGATGTCGGCTTGCATGAACATGCCGGACCGGACGCGGCTGGGATCGTCGATCACGATCCGGGCGCGGCCAAGGCGCGTGGTGGCGTCGATGGTCGGTTCGACCAGTCGCACGGTGCCGGTCAGGATTTCGGAGCTGCCGGCAAGTTTCAAAGATGCTGTCTGCCCGGAGGCCAGGCGCACCAGGTCGCCTTCGGCGATATCGGCCCGCAGTTCCAGCGCGCCGTCGCGCACCAGCGTGAACATCGGTTGGCCCGCTGCGGACGCTATCGCGCCAACCTGAGCGTTGCGGGCGGTGATTTCGCCGTCGACCGGTGCGACGACCTGCGTGCGTGACAGTTGCAGATCGACGTTCGCAAGTTGAGCTTCGACCAGAGCCATCTGCGCGCGGGCCGCCTCGAGCGACTGCTGCGCGACCCGCACGCGGGCGTTGGCGGTCAGCGATGCAGCCTGAGCCTGATCATAGGCGGCCTGGCTGACGTTGCCCTGCTGTTTCAGCGCCGCAGAGCGGGTCGCGGCGCGGGTCGCCTCGTCTGCGTTGGCTTGGGCTTCGACGACCGACGCCTCGGCCTGGGCGATGCTGGCACCGGCTGCAGCGAGGGAAGCTTGAAACTGGCTTTTCTGCAGGTCTAGCGAGGTGCCTGAGAGCACGGCCAGCACCTGACCTGCCGTGACCTTGTCGCCGACGTCTGCTTGCAGCGTTTCGATTGGTTGCCCTTCGATCAGGGGTTGCACCTGCACGGTTTCGACGGGACCGACGAGGCCCGACGCGATGACCCGGTCCGACAGAACGTGCTTCGTCACCGTCGAGACGGTGATCGCGGGCAGCAGGGGGGTGGTGGCCTCTGCCGGGGATGCCGGGCTTTGGGCGTGCAGTGGCAGGGCGGCGAGGGCGGCGATCAGGAAGGGCACGAAAATGCGCATCGGTCAGGCTTTCTGGGCAGCGCTGGCGATATCGTCCAGCGTCTGGTCAATGGTGCGGAAAATAAGGTGGTTGATCTGATCCAGTTCGGGGTTCGTGCGGCTGATGCAGGCGGATGATTTTACCAGCATGACGATGAATGTGGCATGGCTTGAAAACCGGTCATGCGCCTGTTCGACCGTCAGCCCCGTTTCGGCTGCAAACACACGGGCCATGTAGCCGATGATCTCGTCTTCCATCCGGCAGGCGGCCGCGCCGATTTCGGGCTTGCGCAGGGCCGCTGCGGTGATCTCTGCCCAAAGCTGACCGTCGCGGTTGGTCTGGTGATCTGGAATGATCTGGCGCAGTTTGCTGCGCAGGGCGTGCATTGGGCTCGGGCTGTGCATGATCTCGGCGAAGTCGCGCTCCATCTCGGCCAGATCGAAGGCGATCAAAGCCTCGACAATAGCTGCTTTAGACGGGAAGTACCGATAAAAGCTGCCGACCGAGATCCCTGCCGTGCGGGCAAGATCTTGCATCGAGGCGCCATCAAAACCTTTTTCGGCGAAAGCCTGCCGCACCGAGGCCAGAATCTCGATGCTGCGCTGGTCGGCGGCGGCGGTCTGGGCAGGGGTTACAGCTAGTTGCACGGATATGTCCGGTGTAAGGGCGGAATGAACGTTCATTCACCAACTAGCAAACCAGATGGTTCCGTCAAGCGATTTTGCGCCGATCCCCATTAAAATTCCTGCAGCGCGCACCAAACCACGGGCGTTTGACAGAAATTTGCGCGCCTGCCGCGCCGGCACGTGCGGGTTGCATTGGTTGCGTGGGTCGTTTTGGGCGTGTATCACGCGTGGACTTCAACTGGGCGGTCAAGGAGAGCGGCATGCGTCGAGTGGTGATCACAGGTCTGGGGATGGTCACGCCGCTGGCTTGTGGCGTCGAGGAAACCTGGGCGCGGCTGATTGCCGGAGAGTCTGGCGCAGGGCCAATCACCCGGTTCGATGCCGGTGCGCTGGTGACGCAGTATGCGTGTGAGGTGCCGCGCGGCGATGGCAGCGTTGGAACGTTCAACCCCGATAAGTGGATGGAGCCGAAGGACCAGCGCAAGGTTGACGATTTCATTCTTTACGGGGTTGCGGCGGCCGTAATGGCGGTACGCGACAGCGGTTGGGAGCCCATGACCGAGGAGGATCGCTGTGCGACCGGCGTGATGATCGGGTCGGGCATCGGCGGCCTGTCGGCCATTTCGGAAACCGCGTTGCTGATCCGAGACAAGGGACCGCGTCGGGTGAGCCCGTTTTTCATCCCCAGCGCGCTGATCAATCTGGTCTCGGGTCAGGTGTCGATCCGCTTCGGGTTCAAGGGGCCGAACCATGCGGTCGTCACCGCCTGCTCGACGGGGGCGCATGCGATCGGGGACGCGGCGCGGTTGATCGAGTACGGCGACGCCGACGTGATGGTCGCGGGGGGCGCGGAATCTCCGATTTCGGAAATCGGGATTGCGGGGTTCAATGCGTGCAAGGCGTTGTCCACCAAGCGCAGTGACGATCCTGCCAAGGCCAGCCGCCCTTATGATGCCGACCGTGACGGGTTCGTGATGGGCGAAGGCGCGGGCGTCGTGGTATTAGAAGAATTGGAACATGCCCGCGCGCGCGGCGCCAAGATCTATGCCGAGGTGCTGGGATACGGGATGTCGGGTGACGCACATCACATCACCGCACCTGCCGAGGATGGCGACGGTGCGTTCCGGTCGATGGCTGCGGCGTTGAAGCGGGCAAGATTGCAGGCGGATCAGGTGGATTACATCAACGCCCATGGAACGAGCACGATGGCGGACATCATCGAACTGGCTGCGGTCGAGCGGTTGCTGGGACCGGCCGTGTCGCGGGCCACGATGAGTTCGACCAAATCGAGCATCGGGCATCTTCTGGGGGCGGCGGGCGCCGTCGAGGCGATCTTTTGTGTGCTCGCGCTGCGTGATCAGGTGGCGCCGCCGACCATCAACCTCGACACGCCGGCCGTGGAGACTGCGCTGGATCTTGCGCCGAATGTGGCCGTGCGCCGTCGCATCGACGTCGCGCTGTCGAATTCGTTCGGGTTCGGCGGCACCAACGCGAGCCTTGTGCTGGGTCGGTATTCCGCATCGGGAGCGCCGGTCTGATGTGGCGCTCGATCGCGTCTAACGCGCTGACGCTGTTCATCGTTGTGTTGGTGGTCGCGGCGGGCATTTTGGCCTGGGGGCGCGAGGCGTTCAACGGGCCGGGGCCGCTGGCAGAAGCGATCTGTTTTCGGGTGGATCGCGGGGCCAGTCTGGCCGCGGTGAGCCGGGTTCTGGCAGAAGAGGGGGCGGTCAGCGATGCGCGGGTGTTTCGCGTGGGTGCCGACTATTCGGACAGGGCCGATGCGTTGAAGTTCGGATCCTACCTCATTCCGCCGAACGCAAGCATGACCGAGGTACTGGGCATTCTTACCGAAGGTGGGCAATCGACCTGCGGGCGCGAGGTCAACTTCCGGATCGGTGTGGCCCTGTCAGACGTGGTGCTGCGCGAACTGGACCCGGGCACCAACCGCTATGTCGAAGTGGTCAAGTTCGATCCCGCCGTCGAGGCGGTGCCCGACATTTATCTGGATGCCGCGAACGACGCCGAGTTGCGGTGGCGGGTGACGCTGGCCGAAGGGGTCACGAGCTGGCAGGTCGTGGACGCCCTGAAGCGTGCGGATTTCCTGACCGGCGAACTTGCAGAAGTGCCGGCAGAGGGCACGCTGGCACCTGGCAGCTATGAAGTCGAAAGGGGCGGCGAGCGCGCGGCGCTGGTAGCTGAGATGGCGGCGGCGCAGGTGCGTGTGCTTGCCGATCTGTGGGCCGGGCGGGCCGAAGGATTGCCGTATGACACGCCGGAAGAGGCACTGATCATGGCGAGTATCGTGGAGAAGGAAACCGGCGTCCCGGAAGAGCGCAAGCAGGTGGCCAGCGTCTTTGTCAACCGACTGCGGCAAGGCATGCGCTTGCAGACCGATCCTACGGTGATCTACGGCGTCACGAAGGGCGAAGGTGTTCTGGGACGCGGCTTGCGGCAAAGCGAGCTGCGGCGGGCGACCCCGTGGAACACCTATGTGATCGACGGTTTGCCGCCGACGCCCATCGCCAATCCGGGGGCCTTATCGATCGAGGCGGCGCTGAACCCGGATGCGACGGATTATCTGTTCTTCGTGGCGGACGGCACCGGAGGGCATGCATTCGCCACGACGCTGGAGGCGCACAACGAGAACGTGGCGCGCTGGCGTGCCATCGAGGCGCAGCAGGGCACGGACGCGGCGACGGGCGTACAGGGAAACTGACGGTCGGGCGCGGTTAACGAAAGGTTAAGGCTGCGCACCGCAAGCCTTTGAGATACAACGAGTTTTCGTTTGACTTTGCGCCCGGTCCAAGGTATCACTTGTGACATGCTAGAAGAGGTGGGCAAGCGGCACGGGGCAACCCGGGGCCGCTTTTCTGTTTCTCTCGTGCGGATGGCATGAGAGGCGGGTTGAGCAAGAATGAGCATAAGGTTCTCGGCAGGAGATGACGCCCCGGCGGTGCTGGCGGCGACGGAAACCTTTTTGAAGGATGCAGCAGAGGATCTAGCCGCGGCGATCGCCGCGGCGCGCGACGGTCATCTGGGTGATGCCAAAGCGGCCACGCTGGCCGTGCGCGATCTGAAGCAGGCATTCTATGCATTGATGGAGGAACGGAACCGTGTCGAAAAACTCCGCAAGCAAATCGCCGGGGATGTCGGAACCGGAAGCCTCGACCTGGACGCCGCGCGCCATGAGATCGGGCGCAGGTTGGCTTGCCTCCGCGACGCCGGCGGAGGTTGATGCGTTTCTAGGGGGGCTGGACGACAATGCGCTGCTGGCGCTGCCGTGGTTGTTCGAGTTCTGGGCCTTGCCGCATCAACTGCCGCCGGACGGGGCCTGGAAGACCTGGGTGATCATGGGGGGGCGCGGGGCCGGCAAGACCCGTGCTGGTGCGGAATGGGTGCGCTCCGAGGTCGAAGGTGCTAAGCCGACGGACAAGGGACGCTCTGCGCGCGTCGCCCTGGTCGCCGAGACGGTGGAACAGGCGCGCGAGGTCATGGTCTTTGGCGAAAGTGGGATCCTGGCCTGTTCGCCGCCCGACCGTAGGCCCGTCTGGGACGCGACGCTCAAACGCCTGGTCTGGCCGAACGGCGCCGTGGCACAGGTGTTTTCCGCGTTCGATCCCGATCGCCTGCGCGGCCCGCAGTTCGACGCGGCATGGGTCGATGAACTGGCGAAATGGCCCCGCGCGGAAGAAACGTGGGACATGCTGCAGTTCGCGTTGCGGCTGGGTCAGCATCCCCGGCAGGTCGTCACGACCACGCCGCAGAACGTGGCGGTGCTGAAGCGGATCCTGAAGAACCCCTCCACGGTTCTGACCCATGCCCCGACGGACGCAAACCGTGCCTATCTTGCCGCGTCGTTTCTGGAAGAAGTTCAGGCGAGATATGCCGGAACCCGTCTGGGCATGCAGGAACTTCAGGGTCTTCTGCTCGACGATCTGCAGGGGGCGCTGTGGAGCACGGCGGTGCTGGAGCGGGCGCGGGTCAACACGAGTCCGGTGCTGGGGCGCGTGGTGGTTGCCGTCGACCCACCGGTGACCGGGCACAAGGGATCGGACGAATGCGGGATCGTCGTCGTCGGCGCGGTGACCGAAGGGCCGCCGCAGGATTGGCGCGCGGTTGTGCTGGAAGATGCGAGCGTGCAGGGGGCCAGCCCGGACGAATGGGCACGGGCGGCGCTTGCCGCGATGGACCGGCATGGCGCGGACCGGCTGGTGGTCGAGGTCAATCAGGGGGGCGATATGGTGCAGTCGGTCATCCGTGGGATCGATCCGCTGGTCGCCATTCGCCAGGTGCGGGCCACCAAGGGCAAGATGCTGCGGGCCGAGCCGGTGGCTGCCTTGTACGAACAGGGGCGGGTGTCGCATGTGCGGGGTCTGGGCCGGCTGGAAGAGCAGATGTGCCAGATGACGGTGACGGGGTATCAGGGCAAGGGCAGCCCGGACCGGCTCGATGCGCTTGTCTGGGCGCTCACCGAGTTGATCGTCGAGCCGTCGGAAAGTTTCCGCCGTCCGCAGGTGCGCGGTCTTTAAGACGGTGGTTTTGCGGGAGGGTCGGGTCGGGGGGTAACACCCCGCAGACCCGCCGCGCATTCTTGAACCAAGATGAAAGCCCTTTCGGGGCGTCTGGATGGCCGTGGCCCGATCGGGTCGAGGCGCAGTGGGCAGTTGCCTACAGATAAGGGAGTTTGGCGGCATGGTGTTCGATTTCCTACGGAAAGGGGCCGCTGGGGTGGCGGGGGTGCCCGAGACGAAGGCTTCGGCAACCGGGCGGGTGGTGGCCCGTGCAACCCTGGGGGGCGGATCGGGACGGACGGTCTGGTCGCCGCGCGATACGGTGTCGCTGGGCAAGACCGGGTTCCTCGGCAATCCGATCGGGTTTCGCTGCGTCAAGCTGGTTTCGGAAGCGGCGGCAGCGCTGCCGCTGATCTGTCAGGATCACGCGCGGCGGTATGAGCAGCACCCGGTCATGGATCTGATCCGGCAGCCCAACGCCGCACAGGGGCGGGCGGAATTGTTCGAGGCGATTTATGGCTATCTGCTGCTGTCGGGAAATGCCTATGTCGAAGCGGTGCCCCGGGTGGGAGCGCTGCCGGGCGAGTTGCATGTGTTGCGGTCGGACCGGATGTCGCTGGTGCCGGGGGCGGATGGCTGGCCCGTTGCCTACGACTATACCGTCGGCGGGCGGACGCACCGGTTTGCGATGACGCCGGACCTGCAACCGGTCTGTCATATCAAGAGCTTTCATCCGCAGGACGACCATTATGGCTTTTCGCCGATGCAGGCGGCTGCGGTGGCGATCGACGTGCACACCTCGGCGTCGAGTTGGTCCAAGGCTCTGCTCGACAATGCCGCGCGGCCTAGCGGCGCAATGGTCTACAAAGGTGTGGACGGCAACGGAACGCTGTCGGCAGATCAATATGACCGGCTGGTGGGCGAGATGGAGATGCACCATCAGGGCGCGCGCAATGCCGGGCGACCGATGCTGCTGGAAGGCGGGCTGGACTGGAAGCCGATGGGCTTTTCACCGAGCGACATGGAGTTCCAGAAGACCAAGGAGGCGGCGGCGCGCGAGATTGCCATCGCGTTCGGGGTGCCACCGATGCTGATGGGCATTCCGGGGGATGCCACCTATGCCAACTATCAGGAAGCGAACCGCGCCTTTTACCGGCTGACAGTCTTGCCGCTGGCGGCGCGGGTGACGGCGGCGATTTCGCACTGGTTGTCGGCGTTTACCGGCGAAGTCGTGGAGATGAAACCCGACCTTGACCAGATCCCGGCCTTGGCGGTCGAGCGTGATCAGCAGTGGGCGCGTGTCGGGACAGCGGACTTCCTGTCTGCGGCGGAGAAGCGGGCGATCCTGGGTCTGCCGGCGCTCGGCGGCGATGACTGAGCGCGCCGAAAGCGGGTCGCGCTTTCTCTACGACAGTTTCGATGTGGCGAGCGCCAAGATCGAGGCGAACGAGCGGGTGGCGCAGGAGCGTTGGGCGGCGTTGGACTATCGGCTGGGCTTGATTGACGCAGCGCTTGACCGGTTGGAAAAGCGCATCTGGCTGGGGGTTTACGGAGTTGCGGTGTTTTTGCTGACGCAAGGGGCAGAAGCGCTGATTTCGGCGGCAACAAGGGGATAGCCATGAATTTTGCGGACTGGGGCGCGCCGGAGCGGAAGTTCTCGCGGGTGGAAACGGCGTTGGTGGTGACCGATGGCACGCGGGTCGAAGGCTATGCCAGCCTGTTTGGCAAGCGCGATCATAGTGGCGATGTGGTGGAGCCGGGGGCGTACACGGGGTCGCTGGCGGCGTTGGCGCGCAAAGGGGCGCGGGTCAAGATGCTGTGGCAGCACGACCCCGCGCAGCCGATCGGGGTTTGGGACGACGTGCGCGAGGATGCGACAGGCCTGTGGGTCAAAGGGCGCATCCTGACGGAAGTCGAAAAGGGTCGCGAGGCGGCGGCCCTGCTCGCGGCGGGGGCGATCGACGGCTTGTCGATCGGCTACAGGACCGTCCGGGCGGAACGCGATGGCAAGGGGCAGCGCCGCTTGGCAGAGCTGGAGCTTTGGGAGGTGTCGCTCGTGACCTTTCCGATGCTTCAAGAGGCGCGGGTTCAGGCGAAGGGCGATGACCTTTCGGCGCAAACCTGGCGCGATGTGGCGGCAGTCTTGCGGGATGCAGCGCTGCTAATGGCCGGGCGGTAGCCGGTCTTTCACGACCAACCTGAGGACACAAGACATGACCGAGAGAGACTCTGGGGCCGGGCCGACGTTGCCCGGCGCCTTGCATCCGGGTGCGGAAGTGAAATCCGCCATGGCTGGATTTTTGAACGCCGTCAAAGGCTTTCAAGACGATGTGAAGACTTCATTGCAACAACAGGAAGAGCGTTTGACCATGCTGGATCGCAAGACGATGACTTATGGACGCCCCGCGCTGTCGGCCCATGCCGAGGTCGAGGTGCCGCATGTGAAGGCGTTCGACGCCTATCTGCGGTCGGGTGACGACGATGCCCTGCGCGGTCTGGTGCTGGAAGGCAAGGCCATGTCCACCGCGGTTGCCGGTGATGGCGGATATCTGGTGGACCCGCAGACCGCGGACCGGATCCGAAGCCTGCTGGTGTCGACGGCGTCGATCCGCGCGATTGCCAATGTGGTGAACGTGGATGCGGTGTCGTTCGATGTTCTGATCGACCGGTCCGAAGTCGGCTCTGGCTGGGCAAGCGAGACCGGCACGGTCACCGAAACGGCGACGCCGACCATCGAGCGCATTTCGATCCGCCTGCATGAATTGTCGGCGATGCCAAAGGCGAGCCAGCGTCTGCTGGACGACTCGGCGTTCGACGTCGAGGGCTGGCTGGCCGGCAAGATCGCCACACGGTTCATCCGGGCGGAATCGGCTGCGTTCGTCAGCGGCGACGGAGTGGACAAGCCCAAGGGGTTCTTGCTGCCCGCCAAGGTGGCCAACGCGTCGTGGACCTGGGGCAGCCTGGGATACGTGCCGTCGGGTGCCGCGGCGGATTTTCCGACGACCAACGCGGTCGATTGCATCGTCAACCTGGTGTATGCGCTGGGGGCCGATTACCGTGCCAACGCGACCTTCGTGATGAACTCGAAGACCGCCGGGGCGGTGCGCAAGATGAAGGACGCCGACGGGCGCTTCATGTGGTCGGACGGGCTGGCGATGGCAGAGCCGTCGCGCCTGATGGGCTATCCGGTGTTGATCTGCGAGGACATGCCGGACATCGCGGCCAACGCCTATGCCATCGCGTTCGGGGATTTCAATTCGGGCTACACGATTGCCGAGCGGCCCGACCTGCGCGTCCTGCGCGACCCGTTCAGCGCCAAGCCGCACGTTCTGTTCTACGCGACGAAGCGTGTGGGTGGCGACATCTCTGACTATGCGGCGATCAAGCTGCTGAAATTCGCGGTGTCCTGACCGGCAGCGTGAATGCCCGGCCCTGACGGGCCGGATTGTGGGCGCGCGCCGGTTTCCCGTGCCGTCTAGCTGCTCCCCCCTCCGTCCGAGAGGTGCGGGGCGCGCGTCCATCTTGAAACGGGTCTGGCAGGGGTTGGAGAGCGGACATGATGTTGATCGAACAGACGGCGGTGCCGGTGGCGGCGCTGCCGGTGCAGGGCCTGAAGGATCACCTGCGGCTGGGCACCGGATTTTCCGATGACGGGATGCAGGACGTGCTGATCGAGGGATATCTGCGTGCGGCGATAGCCGGCATTGAGGGGCGGATCGGAAAGGTTCTGCTTTCGCGCCAGTTTCTGTGGGTGCTGGAAGCATGGCGCGATCTGGCCGGGCAGGCCTTGCCGGTGGCGCCGGTCACCGCGGTGGTATCGGTTGCGCTGGTCGATGGAGCGGGTGCGGTGACGGTGGTGGATCCTGCGCGCTATCGGCTGGTTTCCGACACCCATCGGCCCCGGCTGGCCGCCGCGGGGGTGCTGTTGCCGGTCGTGCCGGTGGATGGCAAGGCGGAAGTTGTGTTCGACGCGGGGTTTGGCGCCACCTGGTCAGGAGTTCCGGCCGATCTAGCCCAGGCTGTGCTGCTGCTGGCGGCCGAGTTTTACGAACGCCGGCACGAAGCGGGCCTAGTCGCCGGATTGCCGTTCGCGGTTCAGGCACTCATCGAACGCTGGCGCAACGTGCGGGTACTGGGCGGAGGGGCAACATGAGCGTGATGCTGAACCGGCCGCTCGTGCTGGAGAACCCGGTCGAGGTGGCGGACGGCGCCGGGGGGCTGACGCTGTCGTGGGTGGCTTTGGGCACGCTGTGGGGCGAGGTGAAGTCGCAAACGGGCCGTGAAGTCGACGGGGAAGAGGTGCTCTTCGCCTCGGTCGGGTTTCGAATCACGGTGCGGGGGGCGGAAGTCGGCTCGTCCCGGCGACCGAAGCCCGAACAGCGGTTTAGGGATGGCAGCCGGATCTTTGTCATTCTGGCGGTGACCGAGCGGGATCTGTCGGGTGCCTATCTGACCTGCTTTGCAAAAGAGGAGCGGCCGGCATGAGCTATGCAGCGGCGGCCGCGCTTCAGGCGGCGGTGTTTGGTCGGTTGACCGGGTTTGCAGGTTTGGCCGGGGTGGCAGTTCTGGATGCCACCCCGCCTGGGGTCGCACCGGAAACCTTTGTGCTGATCGGACCAGAGGTCGTGAACGACCGTTCCGACAAGTCCGGCCTCGGGGCGGATCACCTGATGTCGATCGCAGTGATCAGCACCGCCAACGGATTTCGCACGGCCAAACTGGTGGCCGGCGCAGTGTCCGAGGCGTTGGCGGGACATGCGATGACCTTGACCACCGGCAGGCTTGTCTACCTGGCGTTTGTGCAGGCCCGCGCCCGTCGGCTGGGCGAGGGTAACGTCAGGCGGATCGACATGACATTCAAAGCCCGTGTCGAAGTTTGACAATATCGAACATTCCAAGCTGCCCGTGAGCGGTTTACGGCAGTTTTCTTGATGAAATCGGAGAACGGACATGGCTGTGCAAAGCGGCAAGGATTTGCTGATCAAGGTCGACATGATCGGTGATGGTTCATTCGAGACTGTCGCGGGCCTGCGCGCCACGCGGATCAGTTTCAATGCAGAAACGGTCGACGTGACCAGCCTCGACAGCGAGGGCGGATGGCGCGAGCTGCTGGCTGGTGCTGGCGTCAAGTCGGCGTCCATCGCGGGTTCGGGTGTCTTTCGCGATGCAAACACCGACGAGCGCGCACGTCAGATCTTCTTTGACGCGCTGATGCCGCAGTTTCAGGTAATTGTCCCGAACTTCGGCGTCGTGGAAGGATCTTTTCAGATCACGTCGCTGGAATATGCGGGCAGCCATAATGGCGAGGCGACTTATGAGATGTCCTTGGCGAGTGCCGGGGCGCTGACCTTTACGGTGCTCTGATGACGAACCCTTGGGCGGGGGAGGTTGCGGTGTGGCTGGACGGCCAGCGCCACGTGGCCAAGTTGACTTTGGGGGCGCTTGCGGAACTGGAGGCCGCGCTCGAGGTCGGTTCGTTGATGGAACTGATCGAGCGGTTCGAAGGCCAACGGTTTTCCACGCGCGATGTGCTGGCGCTGATCGTGGCAGGGCTGCGCGGCGGCGGATGGCAGGGCACGGCGGCGGACCTGCGCACGGTCGAGATCGGTGGCGGTCCGGTTGCGGCGGCGCGGGCGGCGGCGGAATTGCTTGCACGGGCGTTTACGATGTCGGGGGAGCCATGAGCCTGGATTGGCCCGGCCTGGTTCGCGCCGGGCTGCAAGGTCTGGGGCTGACGCCGGAGGTCTTCTGGCGTCTGACCCCCAACGAACTGAAGATCATGCTGGGAGCCGATCGCGTTGCCCCCGCCCTGACGCGGGCGCGGCTGGACGAGCTGGCCGCCGCATTTCCAGACATCATGAAGGAGCAGGGTCATGGCGGAGATTGACGAGTTGCAGGACCAGATCGCGGCGCTGGAGGCGACCCTGGGGGGCGCTGCGAACATGGCCGCAGCATTTGACGGCGAATTGGCCCGGATGCGTGACAGTCTGGTGTTCACCGGGCGCGAGGTCAACGCGCTGTCGGTGGGCTTCAGCGGCGGTTTGCGCCGGGCCTTTGACGGGGTGGTGTTTGACGGGATGAAACTTTCGGACGCGATGAAGACGCTGGCAAGCAGTCTGGCGGACACGGTCTATGGGATCGCGATCAAGCCGGTTCAGAACGCCGTGGGCGGGTTTCTGGCCAGAGGGCTGAGTGGGCTGCTGGGTGGCGTGATGCCCTTTGCGAAAGGGGGCAGTTTCAGCCAGGGCAAGGTCATGCCGTTTGCCCAAGGCGGCGTGGTGAGCCAGCCCACCACCTTTCCTATGCGTGGCGGAACCGGGTTGATGGGTGAGGCTGGGCCGGAAGCGATCATGCCGTTGGCACGGGGCGCCGACGGGCGGTTGGGCGTGCAGGCTGCGCCGGGGCGCGGTGTCACGGTCGTCATGAACATCACGACCCCGGATGTAGCCGGTTTCCAGCGCAGCCAGACGCAGGTGGCGGCACAGGCCCTGCGGGCGCTGAGCCGCGGTCAGCGCAACAGATAGGACGCAGCATGAGCTTTCACGAAATACGGTTTCCGGTGAATCTGAGTTTCGGATCGTTGGGCGGGCCGGAACGCCGCACCGATGTGGTGACCCTCGCCAACGGGTTTGAGGAGCGCAACACGCCTTGGGCCCATTCGCGCCGGCGTTACGATGCCGGGCTCGGGTTACTCAGTCTGGACGATGTCGCGGCGCTGATCGCGTTTTTCGAGGCGCGTCGCGGCCAGTTGCATGGCTTTCGGTGGAAGGATTGGTCAGATTTCCAATCCTGCAAGCCGTCGCAGCAGGTGACGCCCTTTGATCAGACCGTGGCGCGGGGCGATGGTGTGACGACGGTCTTTGCGCTTTCGAAAACCTATCGGTCGGGCCAGGAGACATACCAGCGGCCGATTGCCAAGCCGGTCGGTGGCACCGTGCAAGTGGCGATCGCGGGCGATCCGAAAGTCGCGAGTGTCGAGTATATGGTGGATGAGACCACCGGACTCATCACGTTTGCCGATGCGCCCGACATTGGCGTCTTGATCACCGCCGGCTTCGAGTTCGACGTGCCGGTGCGGTTCGACACCGATCGGCTGCAGACATCGATCGGCTCGTTTCAGGCGGGCGAAGTGCCGAATGTGCCGGTGATCGAGGTTCGCATATGAGCGCGCTTCACGATCACCTGGCATCGGGCGTGACGACGGTCTGTCGCGCCTGGATGGTGCGCCGTCGCGACGGAGTTGCTTATGGCTTTACCGATCACGATCAAGACCTGAGCTTTGACGGCGTTGTCTTCAAGGCAAGCTCTGGCATGACGGCACGCATGTTGCAGCAGACCACCGGGCTTTCGGTCGATAACTCCGAAGCGGTGGGCGCGCTGTCTGATGCGTCGATCACGGAGGGCGATCTGCTGGCGGGGCGTTTCGACAAGGCGGACGTGCGATGCTGGATGGTCAACTGGACCGAAGTTGCGGCGCGGGTCGAACTGTTTTTCGGCAGTTTTGGCGAGATCACGCGGGCAGGCGGGCAGTTTCGCGCGGAACTGCGCGGGCAGACCGAAGCGTTGAACCAGCCGCAGGGCCGCGTCTATCACAAGGCCTGTTCGGCCGTGCTGGGCGATGCGGCGTGCGGTTTTGATTTGGAGCGTCCGGACTTTGTGACGGATGCGGTGGTCGAAGACTCTGTTGGTGCCGTGCTTCGCCTGTCGGGTGTGACTGGCTTTTCTGCCGGCTGGTTTCAGCGCGGACGTTTGGTGGTGCAGTCTGGCGACGGGTCAGGGCTGGTCGGTACGATCAAAACCGACAAACAGGGTGGAGCGGTGCGTGTCGTCGAATTGTGGGCGGGACTGGGGATCGATCTGAGCGTCGGCGATGTGGTGAGGCTGGAGGCTGGCTGCGACAAAATGGGTGAGACCTGTCGCGCAAAGTTTGACAACTTTCTGAATTTTCGAGGGTTTCCGCACATTCCCGGAGACGACTGGTTGGCGACCTACCCCTTGTCGTCAAGCTCCCATGATGGCGGGAGCTTGTTCAAATGACGCTGGATCGGCGCGTGGTTGTTGCGGCGCGGGGTTGGATCGGTACGCCGTATCTGCATCAGGCTTCGGTCAAAGGGGCGGGCACTGACTGTCTGGGCTTGCTACGGGGGGTGTGGCGCGACGTTCTTGGGGGTGAGCCTGAACCGGTGCCAGCCTATACGCAAGACTGGTCGGAAGGGGCCGGTCGCGAAGAATTGCTGGCTGCCGGACTGCGTCTGCTCACGCTCAAGCCTCGGGACCATGCCGCCCCTGGTGACGTCCTGCTGTTTCGCATGAAAACCGGTGCCCTGGCGAAGCATCTGGGCATTTGCGGTGACGTCGGGTCGCGGCCCACGTTCATCCATGCCTATACGGGACATGGTGTGGTCGAAACTGCACTGTCCGGCCCCTGGGCGCGCCGGATCGTGGCGCGCTTTGCCTTTCCAACAGGAGAATGACGGATGGCCACGATACTGCTTTCGGCCGCTGGTGCCAGTTTGGGTGCTGGATTTGGCGGCACCGTTCTGGGCCTTTCGGGGGCAGTGCTGGGGCGCGCGGTCGGCGCGACGGTTGGCCGGGTCATCGACCAGAGCCTGTTGGGAGGCGGGTCGGAGGCGGTGGAGACTGGCCGCGTCGAGCGTTTTCGATTGATGAGCGCCAGCGAAGGGACGGCGATTGCGCAAGTCTGGGGTCGGATGCGTGTCGCCGGGCAGGTGATCTGGGCGACGAAATTTTCCGAACGCACGTCTACATCGGGGGGCGGGAAAGGCAGCCCGACGCCGACGATCACAAGCTATGCCTATTCGGTATCCCTTGCGATCGCAGTGTGTGAGGGCGTGTTCACGCGCGTGGGCCGGATCTGGGCCGACGGGCTGGAAATCGAACCCGCTTTGTTAAACCTGACGGTGTACACGGGCAGTCAGACGCAATTGCCCGACCCGAAGATCCAAGCGGTCGAAGGGTCCGATCTGGCGCCATCATATCGTGGCATCGCCTATGTCGTGATCGAGGATCTCGATCTAACGCCCTTCGGCAACCGCGTGCCGCAGTTCTCGTTCGAGGTCCTGCGGCGGGCGCAGGGCAACCGGGCCAAGGCGGAGCTGGACCTTGCCGACTGCGTGCGTGCGATTTGCATGATTCCAGGGACGGGGGAGTATGCGTATGCGACCACGCCCGTTCATTTCAGCGATGCGCCGGGCATCAATCGCTCTGCCAACGTGAACACCATTCTGGGCGGCACGGATTTTACCGCATCCTTGACCCAGCTGCGCGAAGAGTTGCCCAACGTCGGATCGGTGTCGTTGGTGGTCAGCTGGTTCGGCAACGATCTGCGCTGCGGTCGATGCGAGGTTCGTCCCAAAGTCGAACAGATCCTGCAGGATGGCGAAGGCATGCCTTGGCGGGCGGGCGGCATCGCGCGCGAGGATGCGTCGGTGGTCCCCCAGCTTGACGGATCGTCGGTTTATGGCGGGACGCCTTCGGACACCTCGGTCATCGAGGCGATTGCCGCCATGCGTGCCGAAGGCCTGGAGGTGATGTTTTATCCCTTTGTCCTTATGGATCAGTTGGAAGGTAACGTTTTTGACGATCCTTACTCCGGCGTGGTGGGGCAACCCCCTTTGCCTTGGCGCGGGCGCATCACCCTTGACGTGGCACCGGGTCGCCCTGGGACGGGTGACAGATCGAGCGCGGCTGAAGCCGAAGTCGCGGCATTCTTTGGAACGGCGCACCCTACCGATTTCACGGCTTCAGAGGGTGCAATCTTCTATTCCGGTCCAGAGGAATGGGGTTACCGGCGTCTCATTCTGCATTATGCGCACCTGTGTGCGCTAGCAGGAGGGGTGGACGCGTTCTGCATCGGGTCTGAATTGCGAGGCCTGACGCAGATCAGGGGGGAAGGCGACAGCTTTCCCGCCGTTGCAGCGCTGATCGCGCTTGCGGCTGACGTTCGCGCAATCCTCGGGCCGGCGACGCAGATCACCTATGCTGCGGATTGGACAGAGTATTTCGGCTATCACACAGGCAACAACGTATATTTTCACCTCGATCCTCTTTGGGCCGATCCGAACATCGATTTTGTGGGCATCGACAATTACGCCCCGATTTCCGACTGGCGGGACGGCGAGGTTCACGCCGACGCCGGATGGGGCGCAATTTACGATGCGGACTATCTAAAGGCCAACATAGCCGGTGGCGAGGGGTTCGACTGGTATTACAATTCACCCGAGGGCGAGGATGCGCAACTGCGTGCCCCCATCACGGATGGCGCCTATAGCGAACCTTGGGTGTTTCGATTCAAGGATCTGAAAAGCTGGTGGGGCAACGCGCATTTCAACCGGATCGACGGCGTTCGCGCATCTTCTGCGACCGGGTGGGTGCCGCAATCCAAGCCGTTCCGCTTTACCGAATATGGATGCGCCGCAATCGACAAGGGCGCCAACCAGCCCAACAAGTTTCTGGACCCGAAGTCATCGGAATCAGGGCTGCCGCGCGCATCGTCGGGTCGTCGCGATGACCTGATCCAGATCGCATACCTGAGGGCGATGTACGAATTCTGGACCGACCCGGCGAACAATCCGGTGTCTACGATCACCGGCACGGCCATGCTCGACGTGGCCAAAAGCCACGTGTGGACGTGGGATGCGCGACCGTTTCCGGCGTTTCCGAACCTTTATTCAGTCTGGAGCGATGCCGAAAACTATGCCCATGGGCACTGGCTCAGCGGGCGGTCGTCGGCGCAGCCTTTGGCACGTGTGATCGCAGAGATCTGCGAGCGTGCTGGGGTCGCAATGTTCGACGTGTCGCAGGCTTACGGGGTCGTTCGCGGCTTTTCGGTCAGTGAGATCGGATCTGCCCGCGCCGCATTGCAGATCCTGTCACTGGCCTACGGTCTGGAAATCGTCGAGCGCGACGGGGTGTTGCAGTTTTTGCGTCGCGAGGCGCGGGTAAAACGCAATATCAGTCCGGACTATTTTGCAGTAACGGACGAGCTGGACGGCAGCATCGAGACTTCCCGCGCGGCCAGCGCCGAAACTTTGGGTCGGGTCAGGATCAACTTCATCGTAGCGGAAGGCGATTTTGCAGTCCGCACGTCTGAGGCGCTTTTTCCAGACGACAGCGCAAATCTGGTCTCCGACACCGATCTTCCTTTGGTACTGACCCCTTCCGAGGCGCGCGATACGGCGGAACGCTGGCTTTCGGAAGCTCGGGTAGCACGGGACCGCGCGCGCTTTGCGCTTCCACCATCGGCAAGCAATCTTGGTGCGGCCGATACCGTGCAGATCGGCAACTTAAGGTATCGCATCGACCGTGTCGAACAAGGCGAAAGTCAGCTGATCGAGGCGGTGCGGGTCGAGCCGGGCAACTACGTACCAGGCGAAGAAATCGTCGATCGTCCAACGTCACGGATCTTTAATCCGCCCCTGCCAGTGTATCCGCTGTTTCTGGATCTGCCGTTGATCGAAGGGGACGAGGTCGCCCACGCGCCGCACATATCGGTGACGGCGTCGCCTTGGCCCGGATCTGTTGCCATTTGGAGCGCGCCTGCTGACGATGGTTATGCCGTGAACCGGATTGTCGAACAACGCGCCACGACTGGTGTGACCGAAACCGAGCTCAACTCGGCTCAGAGCGGGTTGTGGGATCGAGGGCCGAGCTTGCGGGTCAAAATGTTGAGCGGTGATCTGGCATCCGCTGAGGTTGATGCCGTTTTGAACGGGGCCAACGCGGCGGCAATTGGTGACGCAGTGACCGATGCCTGGGAAGTGCTCCAGTTTGCCGAGGCAACCCTCGTTGGTCCGTCGCTGTATGACATCAGGCTGAGGCTGCGCGGTCAACTGGGAACGGACCATGCGACATTGCGCCAATGGCCGATCGGCAGCCGGTTCGTGCTGTTGAATGATGCTTTGCAGCAGTTGGACCTGTCCTATGGGGCCCGGGGGCTGTCGCGGTACTACCGGATCGGCGATGCGACACGGGGTGCGAACGATCCCAACGTGATCGTGCAACAACGCGCCTTTGCCGGTGTCGGTCTTCGCCCTTACAGCATCAGCCACCTGCGCAGCCTCGGCTCTCCGGGGCAGGACATCGCGGTCAACTGGATCCGACGCACCCGCATCGATGGCGACAGTTGGGAGTCAACCGAAGTCCCGTTGGGCGAGGATCGGGAAGCCTACGTCGTTCGTGTGCTGCAGGGTCCGATCACGTTGCGCGAAACCACCGCCTCATCCCCATCCTGGCTTTACACCGGCGCTGATCAGGCCGCCGACGAAGCCTCGGCTGGGTTTTCGATTGCAATCGCGCAACTGTCGGACCGTTTCGGTCCGGGCCCGTTCCGCAGCATCGTCCCGTCATAAGCGCAAGGATGCGTCGTATTCTGATCGGAGATCTTGTTGTCGCGGTACACGTTCTGGCTCGGTGGCCTGACAATGACCGTCGGCAGGTGATGGAGCGTTTCTTGGCGGAGACCCACGCGGCAGACCGATTTGTCAGGCGTCTCGGACGCCCGCATCCTCGATGGGGCAACGGCAGTTTGCTGGCGCGCCTGCTCGCAGAACCGCACGGCCCAACCTGCGATGATCATCATTTCTGGGCCAGCATCAGCGTTGTCGCAGACGTTCTTGCGGCACGCTCTTGCCGTCGTTGATCGGAAACACTGGCGCTGTGCCGCGCCCGTCCCATATGCTAATGTGATTGAAAGCAAAGGAGCGCGTCTGATGGCGGAAATAAAATCCCGAGTTTCGACGCTCGATCCGGTTTGGCAGCGTGTTTGTGACGAGGCAACGGATGCGGTGCGGGGCGAACCCTTGCTGGGTGGACTGATCCATTCGGGGCTTTTGCATCACAAGACGATGGAAGCAGCGCTGGCCTTCCGGTTTTCGTTGAAACTTGCATCCGGCGAAATGAGCGAACAGATCCTACGCGAAATCGCAGACGAAGCGTATTCCGCCGATGCGGATCTGGGGCAGGCCGCCCGCGCCGATTTGATGGCAGTGTTCGACCGCGACCCCGCCACCCATCGGTACATCCAGCCCTTGTTGTTCTTTAAGGGGTATCAGGCCGTTCAGGCCTACCGCGTGGGGCATTGGCTGTGGCAGACCGGGCGCCGTGATTTGGCCTATTTCGTGCAGATGCGGGTGTCCGAGGCGTTCGGCGTCGACATCCATCCCGCCGCTCGCGTTGGCAAGGGTTTGATGATCGACCACGCCCATTCCATCGTGATCGGTGAGACGGCCGTTGTAGGCGACAACGTCTCGATGCTCCACTCGGTCACCCTCGGAGGAACTGGTAAGGAAGACGGCGACCGGCACCCGAAGATCGGCAACGGCGTGCTGATCGGGGCCGGGGCCAAAGTGCTGGGAAACATCCATGTCGGCTATTGCAGTCGAATCGCCGCCGGATCGGTCGTCTTGCATGACGTGCCGCCCTGCACGACGGTCGCTGGCGTGCCGGCCCGGGTCGTGGGCGAGGCGGGTTGCGCGCAGCCGGCGATCAACATGGATCAGGTCATCTCGAACATCGCGTAAAAGAACGCCCGGAAGCACGCGGTTCCGAGCGTTCTTTTGCATGTTTTGCGGAGTTCAGGCCAGCATCGCCACCGGATTTTCCAAGTTTTCGACGATCGCCTTCAAAAACGAGGCCCCGAGGGCCCCGTCGATCACCCGGTGATCGACAGACAAGGTCATCGACATGACCGTCGCCACGCCGACCGTCCCGTCTGCTTTCACCACCGGCTGCCTCAACCCTGCGCCCACGGCTAGGATCGAGCCGTGCGGCGGATTTATTACGGCGTCGAAATTCTCGATCCCCATCATCCCCAGGTTGGAAATGGCGAAACTCCCGCCCTGATACTCGTTCGGCGCAAGCTTTTTGGATTTTGCGCGGGACGCCAGATCCTTCATCTCCGCCGACAGAGCCGACAGCGACTTCTTGTCGGCATCGCGCAGCACCGGCGTGAACAGCCCTCCGTCGATCGCTACCGCGACGGCCACATCCGACGGCTTCAACCGCAGCATCCTGTCCCCTGCCCACACGGCATTGGCGTCGGGCACCGCCTGCAAGGCCATCGCACAGGCCTTGATGATGAAGTCGTTGACCGAGAGCTTCACGCCGCGCGACGAAAGCTGCGTGTTCAACGTCTCGCGGAACGCCATCAACCCGTCGAGTTGCACCGACCGTCGCAGATAGAAATGCGGGATGGTCTGCTTGGCCTCTGTAAGTCGCGCCGCAATCGTCCGGCGCATGCCGTCGAGCGGCACTTCGACGAAGGCACGGTCGGCGTACATCTTCATCACGGTTTCCGCCGACATGCCCTGCGCCAGGGCCGATGGTTTGCCCGAAGCAGCCGCAACCGGGGCCTCGACCAGTGCGGCCTCGGCCTGTGCCGCAGCCGGGGCCGCCGTCCGGACCGCAGTCGGGGCCGCAACCGCCCCTTCGACATCGGCCTTCACGATCCTGCCATGCGGTCCTGACCCGGTTACCTTGGCAAGGTCCAACCCCTTTTCCGCCGCGATCCGCCGTGCCAGAGGCGAAGCAAAGACCCGCGCCCCTTCGGGCTTTGCGGCCGCAGTCTCAGCCCGTGCCGCAGCCAGCGGCGCGGCATCTGCAACAGCAGCCACCGGAGTTGCCTTGGCCGCCACCGGGGCAGGGGTCGCATCCGCTGCCTCGCCTTCGTCGACCATCACGGCAATCGGCGTGTTCACCTTGACGCCCGCCGTGCCCTCCGCCACCAGAAGCCGCCCGACGATCCCTTCGTCGACCGCCTCGAATTCCATCGTGGCCTTGTCCGTCTCGATCTCGGCCAGGATCTGCCCCGACTTGACGACATCCCCCACCTTGACCAGCCATTTCGCCAGCGTGCCCTCTTCCATCGTCGGCGAGAGCGCGGGCATCAGAATTTCAACAGCCATGATGACCCCCTAGCGATAGCAAACGGATTTGACGGCAGCGACCACTTCGGCGGTCGTCACCAGCGCAAGCTTTTCCAGATTAGCCGCATAAGGCATCGGCACGTCCTTGCCCGTGCAGGTGACCACCGGCGCGTCGAGATAATCGAACGCCTTTTGCATGATCGTGGACGCCAGATGGTCGCCCACCGACCCGACCGGAAAGCCTTCTTCGACCGTCACGCAACGATTTGTCTTCTGCACCGACGCCAGGACCGTGTCATAGTCGATGGGCCGCAGCGTGCGCAGGTCGACCACCTCGGCTGAAATCCCGTCCTTCGCCAGCAGGTCCGCCGCCTCCAGCGCATAGGTCATCCCGATCCCGAAACTGACGATCGTCACATCCGTGCCCTCGCGCCACACCCGCGCCTTGCCGAACGGAACCGTGAAATCGTCCAGCACCGGCACCTCGAAACTGCGCCCGTACAGAATCTCGTTTTCCAGGAACACCACCGGGTTCGGATCCCGGATCGCCGACTTCAGCAGTCCCTTTGCATCCGACGCCGAATACGGCATGCAGACCTTCAGCCCCGGAACCATCGCAAACCAAGCTGCGAAATCCTGGCTGTGCTGTGCGCCGACCCGCGCGGCTGCCCCATTGGTGCCGCGGAACACGATCGGGCAGCCCAATTGCCCGCCTGACATGTAGTTGGTCTTGGCCGCCGAATTGAGGATGTGGTCGATCGACTGCAAGGCAAAGTTGAACGTCATGAACTCGACGATCGGGCGCAGTCCGCCCCAGGCCGCGCCGACCGCGATTCCGGTAAAGCCCATCTCGGTGATCGGCGTGTCCACGATCCGGCGCGCACCGAACTCTTCCAGCAGGCCCTGGGAGATCTTGTAGGCGCCCTGATACTCGCCCACCTCCTCGCCCATCAGCATCACCGCCGGGTTGGCGCGCATCTCCTCGGCCATCGCCTCGCGCAGCGCCTCTCGCACCGTCATCGTCTTCATTGCCGTGCCTTCCGGCCAGTCAGGCGAGGCTTTCGATTTCACCGCAGCAACCACTGCCGCCGCGACCGGGGCAGCCTGCACCTTTGCCGGGAACTCGGTCTTTTCCACGGCGGCAGGCGGCGCGTCCGGGGCAGGGGCAGGGACGGCATCCGCCGACTCGCCCTCCTCGACCATCACCGCGATCGGAGTGTTGACCTTCACACCGGCCGTGCCTTCCGCGACGAGCAGCCTGCCCACCACCCCCTCGTCCACCGCCTCGAACTCCATCGTGGCTTTGTCCGTCTCGATCTCTGCGATGATCTGCCCCGACTTGACCGCATCGCCCACCTTCACCAGCCACTTGGCCAGCGTGCCCTCTTCCATCGTCGGCGACAGCGCCGGCATCAGAACCTCAACAGCCATGTCTGTCTCCCTCAGGCGTAAATGTCGGTGAAAAGCTCCGAGATGTCGGGCTCCGGGCTGTCCTTGGCGAACTCGGCGCTATCGTTGACCCGCGCCTTGATGTCGCGATCGATGATCTTCAGATCCTCGTCTGTCGCCAATCCCGCGTTGACCAGCAGATCTCGCACGTGCTCGATCGCGTCCTTCTCGTCGCGCATCTTCTGCACTTCTTCGCGCGTGCGATACTTTGCCGGGTCCGACATCGAGTGGCCGCGATAGCGGTACGTCATCATCTCGAGGATGTAGGGACCGTTCCCCGCGCGGCAGTGCGCCACGGCCTTTACCCCCGCCGCCTTGACGGCCAGCACATCCATCCCGTCCACCTGCTCGCCGGGGATGCCGTAAGCCAGTCCCCGCCCGAACAGTGTTTCCGATTTGGTCGACCGGGCCTGCGACGTGCCCATAGCATAGTGGTTGTTCTCGATCACGAAGATCACCGGCAAGTCCCACAGCTCGGCCATGTTGTAAGTCTCGTAGACCTGCCCCTGGTTCGCCGCGCCGTCACCGAAATAGGTGAAGGTCACGTTGTCGGTGCCCTTGTACTTGTCGGCAAATGCCAGCCCTGCACCGATCGGCACTTGTGCGCCGACGATCCCGTGCCCGCCGTAGAAATGCTTCTCGCGCGAAAACATGTGCATCGAGCCGCCCTTGCCGCGCGAATAGCCGCCTTCGCGACCGGTCAACTCGGCCATCACGCCGTTCGGGTCCATCCCGCAGGCCAGCATGTGCCCGTGGTCGCGGTAGCTTGTGATCCGCTTGTCGCCCTCTTTCGCGCAAGCTTCGAGCCCTACGACGACCGCCTCCTGCCCGATGTAAAGGTGGCAGAACCCCCCGATCAGACCCATCCCATAAAGCTGTCCCGCCTTTTCCTCGAACCGGCGGATCAGCAACATGTCGGCGTAGTATTTCAGCAGTTCATCTTTCGAGACGTTCGACGTCGTCTCCGGGGCTTTCTTGATTGCCAAGGCGGGGTCCTCCGACACCAGGGGAATAGTTCAACGTTAAACTACACGCACTTTATCGAAGAAATAAGGCCGCGCAAAGCGAATTGCTCGCCGCAGCGCGGCACGCCTGCGGTCGCTCGCCCGACCGGGCCCCGTGATTATTGTCGTGAAAACGTTACGACCGTCGACAAGGATCGCACACTCGCAAGTCCAAAAACCGAAGGGTCCTGATCATGAAAGACGGAAAGTCGCTTGCCGTGCACACGCCCGACCTACCGGTGATCCCGTTTGCGATCCCCGGTGCAACACCCGGCGGCGTTCACGCCACACTGGTCAATATCGAGATCGACAAGGGCATCGTGACCACGATCATCCACATCGCCCCCGGCGCGACGATTCCCGCGCACTACCACAACGACGGGGCAGAGGCGCACTACGTCATCGAGGGCGATTTCATCAACGACGGTGTCGTGCATGGCCCCGGCGCGTTCGTCACCCATCCGGTCGGTGTGGTGCACGGGCCGCACAGTTCGGCTAACGGCTGCAAGATCCTGACCCTGCAAACCGCCTTCGTCGATCCGGCAAATCCCGATTTTCACATCGTCGGCTGACCGTCAGCGAATGACGATCTCGTCCGCCCGCACATAGCCCAGCACGTCGCGGGCCTGCTGGTCCAAGAGGTCGAGGTCCAGAAACGCATCCGACAGCCGGTGCGTCAGGTTCATCGCGCGCGCGAGTTCCGCTTTCAACCGGGCCTCCTCGGCTTGCAAAACGTCCACTTCGGCCAGAATCTGCGCCTTGCGGAACAATCCGAAATCACCCTGCACGGCCGCCAATGTGAAATAGATGCTCAGGGCCCCGGCCCCGATCAGCAACAGGGTGCCCCCAAAAGCCGGCCGTTTCATCCTGGCTGTCATCTGCAATTCCCTGCATCCAACCCCTCTGTCGGGGGTTCGACATACAGGATGTCACAGTCGAGTCCGCTTGGGAATCCCCAATCCTCGTCCTTTGGTAGCCCGTGGTACGCGCGCTCAGCGACCCGTCGCGCGAAACTCCAGTCGCAGGCCGCGTGCCGTGCCTGCGGCAAACCCCGGCCATCCTGCGTCGGGGTCAAGGTGGTGGCCAGACGCCAGACCTTTCAGATGCACGCCAAGAAACGCCGTAAGATAGTGCTGCGCGATGTTGTTCATCCGGACGCTGTCCCAGACCGCATCGGCATAGTGCTGGAACGGCACGAAATCGAGATGCGGGGACGGCGGCCAGCTTTCCTCGGGCGGCGGGATGGGCGCACCGGCGTTGTGGCCCGCGTGGTCGTAGGTCAGCAACCAGCGGTCGCAACCCACCGCCTCGTCGAACATCACCCGCATCCCGTCGGCATAGCCCGACACGTGATCCTCGGACCCCGCCACGATCAACGTTGGCTTGCGCAGCCCCGCCATCCCGGCCGCATCCCACACCCCGCGCTGCCGCCCCCAAGGCCCGAATGCCACGATCGCCTTGACCATGGGATCGATCAGCGCCTCGTGCTCGGGACTTCCGGCCCGGTGACGGGCCAGCAGGCCATGCGGTGACGAGTCTTCGGTCATCACCGCTTCGTGCGACACCCCGGCCCCGCCCGAAACCAGCGCCCCATACCCGCCCATCGAATACCCGACGATCGCCGCTTCCGACGTCAGCATCGCCGCCCAGGATGCCGCGCCCCGCAGGCTGGCGATGACGAACGCCTGATCCAGCGGGCGGTTGACCATGGTGGACCCGAACAGAACCTTGTCGGAATAGCCGCTGTCCCGGTGATCGACTGACGCGACGACGTAACCCTTGGATGCCAGGTTCTCGCCCAGATGGCTCATCAAGAACCGGTTTCCGGGATAGCCGTGACTGATCAGGACCAGCGGAAATCGCCCTGGTGCCGCTGTGGCGTCGCGGCACGCCGATCCGTGCAGGGCGATCGGCAGAACGCCGTCGCGCAGGAGGGTGCGATATATCGTGCCCTGTGGCGTGCCCGCCGCCGCCGGATACCACACCTCGACGTCGAGATGGCGATCATACCGGGGCAGTGTGCCGGGGCCCGCGCGCAGCACGTCGAGCTGGTCGGGGTTGACCAAGGCGATCTGCCGGACGCCCACGGGATGCGGTCCCAACGCGGCAAGCTCCGGGGCATCGGGGCGCAACCGGTCGATGCGGTTCGTCAAGGTCGGATCGGGCATGGGTTGTTCCAGTGGCTGAAAGGGCGCTATACCCACCTCTTAGCTAAGCAGCGCCGCGACCCCCGGCAACTCCTTGCCTTCCATCCATTCCAGAAAAGCCCCCCCCGCGGTCGAAATGAACGTGAAGGCGTCCGCCGCGCCAGCCAGGTTCAGCGCCGACACCGTATCGCCCCCGCCCGCGACCGAGATCAGCTTGCCTTCCGTCGTCAGGCGCGCTGCGACCTGCGCCGCCGCGGTGGTGGCCGCGTCGAACGGCGCGATCTCGAACGCGCCCAGCGGCCCGTTCCAGATCAGCGTGCGGGACGTTTCGAACACCACCGTAACAGCCGCCACCGTTGCCGGCCCCGCGTCCAGAATCATCGCGTCCGCCGGACACCGATCCACCGGCAGGGTTTCCGACGCCGCCCCCGCCTTGAACTCCCGCGCCACGACGATATCGACTGGCAGATGGATCGTGCAGCCCGCCGCCTTGGCCTTGCCGACGATGTCCAGCGCCATCGGGGCCATGTCGCGCTCGGCCAGCGACTTTCCCACCTCGACCCCCTGCGCAACCAGGAACGTGTTCGCCATCCCGCCGCCGATCACCAGATGATCGACCCGGCCCACCAGATTGCCCAGCAACTCCAGCTTGGTCGACACCTTGGCGCCGCCGACCACCGCCACGACAGGCCGCTCGGGCGTGCCCAACGCCGCTTCCAGCGCCCGCAGCTCCGCCTCCATCAATCGACCCGCCGCGGCCGGCAGCAGATGCGCCAGCCCGGTGGTGGACGCGTGCGCCCGGTGCGCCGCCGAAAACGCATCGTTCACGAACACATCGCCCAATTCGGCCATCTGCGCGGCCAATTCAGGATCGTTCGCCTCCTCGCCCGGCAGGAACCGCGTGTTTTCCAGCAGCACCACATCGCCCGGCCCCGACGCCGCGATGGCGGACGCCGCCACCGGCCCCACGCATTCAGTCGAAAACACCACCCGCCGCCCCAGCGCCGTCTCGAGCGCCCCCACGACATGCGACAGGCTCATCTCTGGCACGACCTTGCCCTTGGGCCGGTCGAAATGCGCCAGCAGCACGACCCGTCCCCCGCGCGCAATGATATCCTCGACCGTCGGCTTGATCTTTTCGATCCGCGTCGCGTCGGTTACCCGGCCCGCGTCCATTGGCACGTTGATGTCCACGCGGGTCAGCACCGTCTTTCCCGCCAGTGCCACGTCGTCCAAAGTCTTCCAGGCCATTGCTGTCTCCATCCGAAGCTGCCCTTGTTTCGGCTGATCCGTGCCCCGCGTCAACCGATCCGACGCTACCCCCTTTCCCTTCGCGCCCGGGATCATTAGGTTCCCGCCACACCGAAACCACGAGGACCGATGCCCATGGCCACGATCACCGACCCGGAAAACACCATCATCATCACGCTCAAGGACGGCGAGGTGATGGTGGCCCTGCTGCCCGACATCGCCCCGAAACACGCCGAACGGATGAAGGCGCTGGCCCGCGCGGGCGCCTATGACAACGTGGTGTTCCACCGCGTCATCGACGGCTTCATGGCGCAGACCGGCGACGTCGAGCATGGCATCGCGGGCGGGGCAAACCTGCGCCGCGCTGGCACGGGCGGCTCGGCCCACCCCGATCTGCCGGCCGAGTTTTCCGGCATCCCGCATGACCGCGGCACCATCGGCGCGGCCCGGTCGCAAAGCC
>JANNNU010000097.1:0-20641 GCA_031398695.1 Paracoccaceae bacterium
CTGGTCGCTGCCCGCCTTTGGCGATGTGGTCGGCTGGACCTACCGCAAGGACTGGTTCGCCCGTCCGGAATTGCAGGCCGAGTTCAAGGAGAAGTTTGGCCGCGATCTGGGCGTGCCCGCGACTTATGCCGAACTGATGGACATCGCCACGTTCTTTGACGAGCGCGAGATCGACGGCAAGACGGTTTACGGTGCCTCGATCTACACCGAGCGTGGGTCGGAAGGCATCACGATGGGTGCGATGAACACGATGTACGGGTTCGGCTTTCAGTACGACAACCCCGACAAGCCCTATGAGATGGAAGGCTTCGTGAACGGCGAAGGCGCCGTTGCGGGGCTGGGGTTCTACAAGGCGCTGTATGATTGCTGCACCCCGCCCGGGTCGTCGAACAGCTACATGGGCGAAGGCGTGGATGCGTTCAAATCCGGCCAGGTCGCGTTGCAGATGAACTTTGCCTTCACCTGGCCCGGCTTTCACACCGACGCCAATGTGGGCGGCGACGTGACCGGCTATTTCGCCAACCCCGCCGGTCCGAACGGCGAAAAGTTCGCGCAACTGGGCGGTCAGGGGATTTCGGTGGTGGCCGCATCCGACAAGCAAGAGGCGGCGCTGACCTACATCCAGTGGTTCGCGCAGCCCGAAGTGCAGGCAAAGTGGTGGCAGCTGGGCGGCTTTTCGGCCCTGCGCGCGGTGGTCGAGGATCCGGGGTTCGTCGCGTCGCAGCCCTATGCGCAGACCTTCCTCGACAGCATGGCCATCGTGAAGGATTTCTGGGCCGAGCCTGCCTATGCATCTTTGCTGCAGCCGTCGCAGGAACGCATCCACGATTATGTGGTGGCGGGCAACGGCACGGCCAAAGAGGCGCTGGACGGGCTGGTCGCCGACTGGACCGAAGTGTTCGAGGAGGAAGGCAAGTACTGACGCATTCGATCTGAATTGTCGCCCGCTTTCGCAAGCGGCGGGCGACACGCGCGAGGCCCTTGAGGGCCAGTCAGGCCTCGCGCATTATCCCCTGCCCTCAGGAAAGTCCGCATCATGTCCGATCCCATGGTCCAGCGCGCTTCCTCCGCTGCGCCGGTAAAGCCTGCCACGCCCCCGAAGCTGGCGCACCGCATCCGGGGGTTGTCGGATCGCACGATCGCGTGGCTCTTCGTTGCGCCGACGATCTTTCTGCTTCTGGCGATCAACATCTTTCCGCTCATCTGGACGATAAGGCTCAGCCTGACCAATTTCCGCACCAACCGGCCGAACAACGAGGTGGAATTCGTCGGGATCGAGAATTACCGGCGCATCCTGACCGACGAGGACACGTGGATCTCGTTGCAGGCGACGGCGCATTTCCTGATCTGGACGCTGGTGTTGCAGGTGCTGATCGGGTTTGCGCTGGCCTACCTCATCAACAAGAAATTCCGCGGCAACGACCTGTGGACGACGCTGATCGTGCTGCCAATGATGCTTTCGCCCGCCGTCGTCGGCAACTTCTGGACGTTCCTGTATCAGCCTCAGATCGGATTGTTCAACTATTTCATCCAGTTCCTGACCGGAGCTGATCCTGCCAGTTTCTCGATGATCGGCGAGGTGGCGCTGGCGCCCTGGGCCATCGTGATCGTCGATACCTGGATGTGGACGCCGTTCGTCATGCTGATCTGCCTGGCCGGCCTGCGGTCGATCCCGCCCAGCATCTACGAGGCGGCGGAGTGTGACCGGGCCAGCAAGTGGCGGCAGTTCTGGACGATCACCATCCCGATGGCGCTGCCGTTCCTGATGCTGGCGGTGCTGTTCCGGGGGATCGAGAATTTTAAGATGTTCGATCTGGTGGTGCAGCTGACCGGGGGCGGGCCGGGATCGACCACCGAGCTGACCTCGATCGACCTCAAGCGCGAGGCGTTCGAGAAGTGGCGCACGGGCTATGCGTCAGCCTATGCGGTGATCCTGTTCGTCACGGTGTTCGGGCTGGCATCCATCTACGTGAAGGCGTTGAACAAGGTGAAGGACAGATGAGCTATTCCATCACGGAACCATCCACCCGCCAGAAGTGGGTCGCAGGGGTGCTGGTCGTGGGCTATGCGGTGCTGACGCTGATCCCGCTGATCTGGATCATCGCCACCGGGTTCAAGACGCCCGCAGACGCCATCGCCTATCCGCCAAAGGTGTTTTCCGAAGTCTCTGTCGAGGGTTACGTCAATCTCTTTACGTCGCGCAGTCGCGTCACGCCGGAAGATCTGGCGGCCCTGCCGCCGCCCGAGACGTTCTATGACCGCATCGCGCGGCAGTATGACATGGTGATCACCGGCCCGTCGAAATACGGCGAGCGGTTCATGAATTCGGTCATCATCGGGTTCGGATCGACGTTCCTGTCGGTGTTTCTGGGCACCATCGCGGCCTATGCGTTCAGCCGGTTCAAGGTGCCGCTGAAGGACGATCTGTTGTTCTTCATCCTGTCGACCCGGATGATGCCGCCGATCGCCGTCGCGATCCCGATCTTCCTGATGTACCGCGAGCTTGGCCTGTCGGACACCCATTTGGGGATGATCCTGCTTTATACTGCCGTCAACCTGTCGCTGTCGGTCTGGCTGCTGAAGGGATTCATGGATGAAATCCCGCGCGAATACGAAGAGGCGGCGCTGGTCGATGGCTACAGCCGGTTCCAGGCGTTCTACAAGGTCGTGTTGCCGCAGGCGGCGACGGGGATCGCCTCGACCGCCATCTTCTGCCTGATCTTTGCGTGGAACGAGTATGCCTTTGCCGCCCTGCTGACCAGCGGCACGGCGCAGACCGCCCCGCCGTTCATCCCGACGATCATCGGCACCGGGGGCAAGGACTGGCCCGCGGTCGCCGCCGGCGCCACGCTGTTTCTGGTGCCGATCATGGTGTTCACCATCCTGTTGCGCAAACACCTGCTGCGCGGCATCACCTTTGGGGCGGTGCGCAAATGAGTGCCTTCCTTACCGGTTTGCTGCGCCTGCGCCGGGGCCCGTGGGAGATGGTCGCGACCGTCCTGATCGCGCTGGGGGTGGTGATGCTGATGCAGCCGTTCGCGCTGGTGCTGTTCAGCTATTCGTTCGTGGTGACCCTGGTTGGCACGGTCTTGTTCATCATCGTCAGCCATTTCCCGGAGTAGCCGTTGGCCCAGATCGTCATCAAGAACCTGCGCAAAGAATTCGGCGCGTTCACGGCGGTGCAGTCGTCGAGCTTTACCATCGAGGATGGCGAGTTTTTCATGTTGCTGGGCCCGTCGGGCTGCGGCAAGACCACCACCTTGCGGATGATTGCAGGGCTGGAGTTGCCGACCAGCGGAGAGGTCTACATCGACGGGGCCGAGGTCAGCCAAAAGCCGGCAAGCCAGCGAGATATCGCTTTTGTTTTTCAAATGTTCGCGCTTTACCCCCACTTGAACGTTCGCAACAACATCTCTTACCCGCTGATCAGCCAGGGCATGAAGCGCGATCAGGTGCGGGCCAAGGTGTCGGAAGTGGCCGCAATCCTGGGGATCACCGACATTCTGGACCGACCCGTCGGTGGGCTTTCGGGTGGCGATCGCCAACGGGTCGCGTTGGGCCGGGCGATCGTGCGCGACCCCGCGTGTTTCCTGATGGACGAGCCGCTGGGGGCGCTCGATGCCGAGTTCCGCGAGCGGATGGCGCAGGAATTGCGCAGCCTGCACGACCGGATGGGGGCGACGACGGTCTATGTCACGCATGACCAGTTGGAGGCGATGCAGATGGGCGACAAGATCGTGGTGATGAACCACGGGGTGGTCGAGCAGTTCGGCCGCCCGCAAGACATCTATGACTGGCCCGCGACGACCTTCGTCGCCCGCTTCATCGGATCGCCCGCGATGAACCTGTTGACGTTTCGCGGCATGGTGGGCAACGGCGCGACGCAAGTCCGGCTGCACGACACCGACGTGGCGATCCCGCAGATGATCACCGGCACGGATGGGGCCCTGACGTTCGGCGTGCGCCCCGAACATGTGCGGCTAGACGACGCGGCAGGGTATCGCGGGCGTGTCATTGCGACGGAATATCTGGGGACCACCCAGATCGTGACACTGGACACGCCCCTTGGCCCTATCAAGGCGCGGCTGGCGTCCGACGTGGCGGTGCGGGTGGGCGAGACGACGGGGCTTGCGTTCGATGCGCGGTCAATCAGCCTGTTTTCGCCAAACGGCGCCGCTTTGATCTCGACGGCAAATCAAGGGGTTCTGGCGCATGGCTGAAGTACTGCTGCGCAACGTGTCAAAAGCGTTCGGGGCGAAGGCGGCGCTGTCCGACGTGACCTTCGACATTCCCGACGGGTCGTTCGTCGTGCTGCTTGGGCCGACCGGGGCGGGCAAGACCACGCTGTTGCGGATGGTGTCCGGGCTCGACACACCCGACAGCGGCGACGTGCTGATCGGGGCGGTGTCGATGCGCGGGCTGACCCCGGCGCAGCGCAACGTGGCGATGGTGTTCCAGCAATACTCGCTTTACCCGCATCTGACCGTGCGCGAGAACATGGCGTTTCCGCTGAAATCGCCCTTGTTGCAGACCCCGCCCGCCGAGATTGCCCGTAAGGTGTCAGAGGTGGCCGAGGTGCTGCAGATCAGCCACAAGCTGGACAACAAGGCCACGGCGCTGTCGGGCGGCGAGATGCAGCGGGTGTCGATCGGGCGCGCGCTGGTGCGCAATCCGTCGGTGTATCTGATGGACGAGCCGCTGAGCAGCCTTGACGCGAAACTGCGCGCCGACCTGCGGGTCGAACTGAAGAACATCCAGGCCAATCTGGGGGCGACGTTTCTTTATGTGACGCATGACCAGATCGAGGCGATGACGATGGCCACGCATGTGGGCGTTCTGGATCAGGGGCGGCTGGTGCAGTTCGGCAGCCCGCGCGAGATTTACGAGGTGCCCGTCAGCATCTACGCGGCGGGGCGGCTGGGCCAGCCGCACATCAACATCCTGCCCGCCGACCTGTTCGGACCGGCACCGGCCGGGGCCGCGACGATCGGTCTGCGGCCGGAACAGATCCAGCAGGGGATCGGGGCGGACAGTCTGGTGAAACGGGTCGAGCATCTGGGCGACCAGACCCGGCTGCACCTGTCGTTCAACCAGCACGACATCACCACGGTCACCGACGCGCACACGCCCCTGCGCAGCGGCGACATCGTGAAGATCCAACCGGTGCGGCCGTTCTATTTCGACGCCGCCGGCAACCGTATCGTTTGAAAGGCGCGCCATGACCCAGCCTGTATTCCAGCCTGTCACCCAATTCATGAACCTGCGCGAAAACATCGTCACCGACGCGATCGACGGTCTGATCCTGTCGTCGGGCGGGCGGTTGGCGCGGCTGAACGGATATCCGCACATCCGCGTGGTGGTGCGGGCGGATTGGGACAAGAGCCGGGTGGCGCTGGTGTCGGGCGGCGGGTCGGGGCATGAACCGGCGCATGCGGGGTTCGTGGGACCGGGCATGCTGACGGCGGCGGTGTGCGGCGATGTGTTTGCCAGCCCTTCGGTCGATGCCGTGCTGGCGGGGATATTGGCGGTGACCGGGCCGGCGGGTTGTTTGCTGGTGGTCAAGAATTACACTGGCGACCGGCTGAACTTTGGCCTCGCGGCAGAACGGGCGCGGGCGTTCGGGCTGAAGGTCAGCATGGTGATCGTCGGCGACGACATCGCCCTGCCCGACCTGCCGCAGGCGCGCGGGCTGGCGGGCACGCTCTTTGTGCACAAGATCGCGGGGCAGCTGGCGGAAGAGGGTCACGATCTGGCGGCCGTGACGGCGGCGGCCGAACGGGTGATCGCCGGGGTCAAGTCGATCGGGATGTCTCTCGATACCTGCTCGGTGCCAGGATCGGTGAAAGAAGCGCGGATCGCGCCCGGAATGGCCGAACTGGGCCTTGGCATCCACGGCGAGCCGGGGGTGCAGCAGATCGGCTATACCGGGGCCGCGCAGGCCATCGCGGCGATGGTCGAAAAGCTGGAGCCGATGCTGGGCGACGGGCGGCATGTGGTGATGCTGAACAACCTCGGCGGCACCTCGGCGCTGGAAATGTCGGTGCTGGCGGCCGAACTGCTGCGCGCGCGGTTTGCGGTGCGGCTGGCCTTCATCGTCGGGCCGGCGGCGATGATGACCTCGCTCGACATGCAGGGGTTTTCGATCTCGGTTTATCCGCTGACCCGCGCAGACGAGGCGGCGCTGTGCGCGCCCACGCCGCTTTCGGCCTGGCCGGGATGCGTGGCGCTGACGGGGCCGCACGTGGTCGCGCTGCCCGACGGCTTGACCCCGATCCGGCCGATCGCGTCACCGCATCCGCAGACGCGGGCGTTCGTGGTCCGGTGCTGCGAGATCATGATCGGGCTGGAAAGCCACCTGAACGCGCTGGATGCGAAATCGGGTGACGGGGATACCGGGTCGACACTGGCCGGGGCGGCGCGGGCGTTGATCGGGGCGCTGGACGACCTGCCGCTGGCCGATCACACGCAGCTCTACCGCGCGATCGGGCTGGAGTTGAGCCAGACGATGGGCGGATCGTCGGGCGTGCTGCTCGCGATCTTCTTTGCCGCTGCCGGGGATGCGGCATCGAGCGGGATGACGATGCGCGACGCGCTGCGCGCGGGGTTGGAGCGGATGCAACAGATCGGCGGCGCCAATCTGGGGGATCGCACGATGATCGACGCGCTCTATCCGGCGCTGGAGGCGCTGGACGACGGCGTGGCTGCAGCCGCGGCCGCCGCACGCAACGGAGCCGACCACACCGCAACGCTGACCCGCGCCAACGCCGGACGCGCGGCCTATGTGAACGCCGAAAAGCTGACCGGCCACATCGACCCCGGTGCCGAAGCCGTGGCGCGGTTGTTCGAGGCGCTGGCGGCGGATCGTGCCGCGGCGGGTTAGACGCGCCACGCGAGGCAACCGGCGGCCCCGGTTGCGGCCGCCGGTGAGGCAGGTTCGTCCGGCGGTCCCAAGCGGGGCGATTCCGGCGCACCAAACCCGTGTCGGCCGGCGCCTGCCGAACACACGATCGTGAAACTCTTCGCTACAATCTGGGGTTCTACGGGCCTCGTCACGCCCGCTTGCCGCAGAATTGCTTGAAACTTAGCACAATCACAACACGCCAGCGCTTTATCCTGTGTCCACACGTCTTGGCGCAGCACCAACGACAACTGCATAACGTTGGGATAGAAAATGGCGACCCTTACAGGTGGAAACGGCAACGATACCCTGCCCGGCACGACGGATGCCGACCTTATCACCGGGCTCAACGGTGCTGATTCTGTGTCGGCGAATGACGGGAACGACACGGTCTTTGGCGGCGCCGGCAACGACACCCTGAGGGGTGAGGGCGGCAACGATTCGCTGTTCGGGGAAGCCAACAACGACAGTCTGCTGGGCGGACTTGGCAACGACACGCTGTTCGGCGGCGACGGCAACGACCAGCTATTCGGCGAGGATGGCGACGACGTGCTGTCAGGCGGGGCCAACACCGACACGATCAACGGCGGGGCGGGCAACGACACAGCCGATTTCACCGGCACGGTGAACGGCGTGAACGTGACGCTGAACGCGGGCAACGCCACGATCTCGGGCGGTTCGGGCAACGATATCCTGACCTCGATCGAAAACATCACGGGCGGCAGCGGCAACGACACGATCACCGGTGACGCGACCAACAACGTCCTGCGCGGCGACGCCGGAAACGACACGCTGAGCGGTGGCGCGGGCAACGACACGCTGGCGGGGGGCACGGGCAACGACTCGCTCGTCGGCGGCACCGGCAGCGACACGGCGGATTATTCGGCCAGCGCTACCGGCGTGACCGCGAACCTGACCACCGGCCAGGCCACGGGCGAAGGCACCGACACGCTGGCGGGATTCGAAAACCTGACAGGCAGCGGACTGGCGGACAGCCTGACTGGCAACGCGGCGTCGAACCGGATCGACGGTGGGGCGGGCAACGACACGATCGACGCCCGCGCCGGCAGCGACACGGTGTTCGGCGGCGACGGCAACGACGCGATCACGGCAGGCCCCGACGCCGCGACGGCGACACCGTTGGCCTTCACCTGGTCGACCTATGCAGACGAGGCCAACCTCGCCACGCCGTTCACGCAAAGCGTCGGCGGCATGGACGTGTCGGTCACCTATGGTGGCGGCACGACGGGGTCGACCTTTACCGCCGAAACCTCGGGCTTGGCCGGAGGCGACCGGGACGCGCCGGTCTATGTCGAGAACGGCGAGCCGTTCAACCCAAACTCGAGCGCAGAGCTGTTCCGACCGCAAGACGGCGGAGCCAATGCCAGCTCGACCGTGACGTTCAACTTCGGGACAGCGGCAGACAGCGGGCTGGAAAGCACGGTCACCAACGTCGAATTCCGGATCTCTGACCTCGACAGGGCCACCTTCACCGACTCGGTCACGGTGCGGGCCTTCGATGCGGCGGGCAACGAAATTCCGGTCGTGATCACCGAAAACTCGGCGACGCTGACAGTGTCCGGCAACACGGTGACAGCAACCGGCGGGGCCGTGGCACCGGATGCGGCGGCCGGGTCGGCGCTGTTCCAGATCGCCGGACCGGTTGCGTCGATCGTGATCACCTACACCGATCTGGGCAACGCCCAGCAAGCGATGCGAATTTCGGACATCCACTTCGACGCCGTGCCGACCGACGTCGATTCGGTGGAGGGCGGGCTGGGCAACGACACGGTGTCGGGCGGTTTCGGCAACGACACACTGCTGGGTCAGGATGGCGACGACAATCTGTCGGGCGGCGACGGCACCGACCTGCTAAATGGCGGCGTCGGCAACGACACCCTGTCGGGTGGAGCGGGCAACGACACGTTGCTGGGGGACGCAGGCCTCGACTCGCTGACGGGCGGCGACGGCAACGACAGCATTCTGGGTAGCGACGGCAACGACACGGTGTCGGGCGGCTTGGGCAACGACATCCTGCGGGGCGATGCCGGGAACGACAGCATCGCAGGCGACGCGGGCCTGGATACGATCAGCGGCGGCGACGGCGACGACAGCCTGTCGGGCGGCAGCGAGGCCGACAGCATCGACGGCGGCAACGGGCTCGACACGCTGGACGGCGGGACGGGCAACGACACCCTGCTGGGCGGGGCCGACAACGACAGCCTGTCGGGCGGCGACGGGGCCGACTCGCTGGATGGCGGGACGGGCAACGACGCCCTGTCGGGCGGCATCGGCAATGACACGCTGCTGGGGGGCGTGGGGCGCGACACGCTGGCCGGCGATGACGGCAACGACAGCATTCTGGGCGGGGCCGACGACGATTCGATCACCGGCGGTGCAGGCAACGACGTGCTGGCGGGCGAGGCGGGCAACGACACGGTCCAGGGCGATGCCGGGCTCGACACGCTGTCGGGTGGCGACGGTGCGGACCGGCTGTTCGGTGGCGACGATGCCGACAATCTGGACGGCGGCATCGGCAACGACTTGCTGGACGGTGGAAACGGCAACGACACGCTGCTGGGCCAGGACGGTGACGACACGCTGACCGGGGCTGCCGGAAACGACTCGCTGAACGGCGGGACGGGCAACGACAGTGTTTCGGGTGGGGCCGACAACGACACGCTGGTCGGGGACAGCGGGCGCGATACCCTGTCGGGCGACGACGGGAACGACAGCGTCGCCGGCGGGGCGGACGACGACGTGATGTCGGGCGGCCTTGGCAACGACACGATGTCGGGCGATCAGGGCAACGACACGATCGCCGGCGATGCGGGGCAGGACAGCATCGCGGGCGGAGACGGCAACGACAGCCTGTCGGGCGGCGATGATGCCGACAGCGTGGATGGCGGCGCGGGCACCGACTCGATCGACGGCGGCGCGGGTAACGACACGCTTATGGGCCGCGGCGACGACGACACGATCTTTGGCGGCTCGGGGGACGACAACCTTGACGCTGGCGCGGGCAACGACGCGCTGGACGGGGGCATCGGCAACGACGCGGTGCTGGGTGGCGACGGGGACGACAGCATCACCGGCGATCTGGGCGACGACACGTTGTCGGGCGACGCGGGTGACGACACGCTGACCGGCGATGCCGGGCAGGATGTGCTTTTTGGCGGCGACGGCAACGACCGGATGACCGGCGGCGACGGCGCCGACACGATCTATGGCGGTCTGGGCAACGACACGATCTTTGGCGGCATCGGCGACGTGGTCGAGGGCAGCGAAAACGCCGACGACGGCGATACCGACGTCCTCGATCTGACCCGGTTCGGCTTTGCCCGCACGGATATCACCTACGCCACGGGCGACGGCGAAAGCGGTACGGTCACATTCTACGAGGCCGATGGCGTGACCGTGGCCGGCACGATGACGTTCACCGGCATCGAACGGGTCATCGCCTGTTTCACCCCCGGCACACGGATCACGACCCGCAAGGGCGAGGTCCCGGTCGAGCGGTTGCGCGCGGGCGATATGGTTTTGACGCGCGATCACGGCTTTCTGCCGCTGGCATGGGTGGGACGGCGCGACCTGACGGCGGACGAGATTGCGGCTAGCCCGGCGTTCCGTCCGGTGCGGATCGCCCGCGGCGCGCTGGGTCAGGGCATGCCGGCGCAGGACATGGTCGTGTCGCCTCAGCACCGCATGCTGATGACCGGCCCGCGCGCGCAGCTGTTCTTCGGCGAAAACGAGGTGCTGGTGCCTGCGGTGCACATGGTCAACTGGCCCGGCGTGACGCGGATGGCTGCGCCTGCACCGGTCAGCTATCTGCATGTCATGTTCGAAGAGCACCAGATCATCTGCACCAACGGGGCGTGGACCGAAAGTTTCCAGCCCGGCAAGGCCACGTTGTCAGGCTTGGGCGATGCCCAGCGCGACGAGGTGCTGGCCCTGTTCCCGAGCCTGGCACGCGGCGCGGCCTATACCTGCGCGCGCATGTCGCTGAAAGCGCACGAGGCGCGGCTGCTGATGCCCGCCGACACCGGCGCGCTGCGGTTGCGCGCCTCTGCCTGAGGCGGGCCCGGTCAGGTGTGGACGATCTTCGTTCCGAGCACCACCAGGCATTCGCGCATGAAGGCTGCAAGGCCGGTCCAGCCCTTGGCCGAGACCATCGTCCCATCGACATAGGCCTCGGTCGGCTTGACGTCGATGAAGGTGCCGCCCGCCAGGATCACCTCGGGCTCGCAGGCGCCCAAGGCCGCGACATTCTTGCCGCGGATCACCCCATCGACAGCGACGAGGATCTGCACGCCATGGCAGATCGTGAAGATCGGCTTGTTGGTGTCGTGGAAGTGGCGGACCATCGCCTGGATGCGCTTGTCGGTGCGGATGTATTCCGGCCCACGTCCGCCCGCGCAATAGACCGCGTCATACTGGTCGAGCTGCTTTTCGGCGTCCGAGAAGGTCTTGTTGATGTCGGCCAGATGCCCGAAGCGTTCGATATAGGTCTGGTGCCCTTCGAAATCGTGCAGCGAGGTCTGAATCTTGTCGCCCGCCTTCTTGTCGGGGCACACGACGTGGACCGTGTGGCCCACCGCCTCCATCCCCTGCTGGAACACGAAGATCTCGTATTCCTCGGTGAATTCGCCCGTCAGCATCAGGATCTTCTTGCCGGCCATTGATTGTCCTCCCAGACAGTTTCGGTCGCGCGGTCCGGCACGGGGCCGGACCGCAAAAGGTTTCCGCAAAGCGTTACAGCGCCAGTTTCACCCAGGCCGCATTCTTGCGGGACGACCGCACGCAGGCATCGACAAACGCGACGCCTTCCAGCCCCTCGTTCAGCCCCGGAAAGGTGGTGTGCGCGTCAAGGTCAGTGCCGTCGCGCCGCGCGATGATGGCGCGGGCGGCTTCGGCATAGATGTTGGCGAAACCTTCGAGATAGCCCTCGGGATGGCCAGGGGGCACGCGGGTGACGCGTGCGGCTTGCGGCCCCGACCCCGCCCCGCCCCGCGTCAGCAAATAGCGGGGCGCGCCGAAAGGGGTGACGTGCAGGTGGTTCGGATGCTCTTGCTCCCATTCGATCCCGGCCTTGGTGCCGTAGACCCGCAGTTTGAGGGCATTTTCGTTGCCGGATGCGACCTGGCTGCACCACAGCATGCCGCGCGCGCCGCCGTCATAGCGCAGCAGGACATGGCCGTTGTCATCGACACGGCGGCCGGGGACGAAAGATTGCAGGTCGGCCGACAGCTCGGCCAGGGTCAGGCCCGAGACGAAATTGGCGAGGTTGAACGCATGGGTGCCAATGTCGCCGGTGGCACCCCCGGCACCGGATTGCGCCGGGTCGGTGCGCCAGTCGGCCTGCTTGTTGCTGACAGGTTCGGCCAGCCAGTCCTGCGCGTACTCGACCTGCACGAGGCGGATGTCGCCCAGATCGCCCGCGTCCACCATCGCCTTGGCCTGCCGGATCATCGGGTAGCCGGTGTAGTTGTGTGTCAGCGCGAACACCACACCCGACGCCGCGGCGGCCTTTGCCAGCTTTTTCGCTTCAGGCAAGGTCGCGGTCAGCGGTTTGTCGCAGATCACGTGGATGCCGCGTTTCAGAAACTCCATCGCGACGGGGGCGTGCATGTGGTTCGGGGTGACCACCGCCACCGCCTCGATCCCGTCCTTGCGGCGGGATTCGCGCTGCGCCATTTCGGCAAAGCTGCCATAGCTGCGCGCCACGCCCAGATCGGCGGCAGAAGCGGCGGATTTTTCGGGATCGGAGGAAAACGCGCCGGCAACCAGTTCATACTGATCGTCGATGCGGCTGGCGATGCGGTGGACCGCGCCGATGAACGCGCCGCGCCCGCCCCCCACCATGCCGAGCCGGATGCGCGGAGCCCGCGCCACATGTGCGCCTGTGATTGCCATGTCGTTCCCCTATTCCAGACCCAGCATCCGCCGGTTTGCCGCATCGTCCGTGCCGCCATCGGCGAAGTCGTCGAACGCCTTTTCCGTCACGCGGATAATGTGGTGCTTCACGAACTCAGCCCCTTCGCGGGCGCCGTCCTCGGGGTGTTTCAGGCAACATTCCCACTCGACCACCGCCCAGCCGGCAAAGCCATTGGCCGTCAGCTTGGAAAACACCGCGCCGAAATCGACCTGCCCGTCGCCCAGGGACCGGAAACGGCCCGCGCGGTTGACCCAAGACTGGAAGCCGCCGTAGACGCCCTGCCGCCCCGTGGGGTTGAATTCGGCGTCCTTGACGTGGAACATCCGGATGCGGTCCTTGTAGATGTCGAGATTGTCCAGATAATCAAGGCATTGCAGCACGTAGTGGCTGGGGTCGTACAGCATGCAGGCCCGCGCGTGGTTGCCGACACGCTCCAGAAACATCTCATAGCTGATGCCGTCGTGCAGGTCTTCGCCGGGGTGGATTTCATAGCAGACGTCGATGCCGTTTTCCTCGGCGTGGTCGAGGATCGGCTGCCAGCGGCGGGCGAGTTCATCGAACGCCAGTTCCACCAGACCGGCGGGCCGCTGCGGCCACGGATAGACATACGGCCACGCCAGCGCGCCCGAAAAGGTGGCCATTTCGGTCAGGCCAAGGTGTTTCGATGCGGTCAGGGCCTTTTTCACCTGATCGACAGCCCATTCCTGCCGCGCGGCGGGGTTGCCGCGCACCGAAGGCGAAGCAAAGCCGTCGAAACCCGCGTCATAGGCGGGGTGCACGGCGACCAGTTGCCCCTGAAGGTGGGTCGAAAGCTCGGTCACCTCGATGCCCGCCTCGGCTGCGGTGCCCTTGAAGGTGTCGCAGTAATCCTTTGACGACGCAGCCTTTTCCAGATCGAACAGACGTCCGTCCCAGCTTGGCACCTGCACGCCCTTGTATCCGCAATCGGCCGCCCACTGCGTGATCGCGCCCCACGAGTTGAACGGCGCCGCATCGCCCGCGAATTGCGCCAGGAACAGTCCAGGCCCCTTCAAAGTCCGCATGTCATCCTCCGTATGTTCGGGCCGAGACTGTCAGCGCAACCCGGCCTTTTGCAACTGTGAAACGATGTGGGCGTAGCCGTCGCGATAGACCGCCTCGGGGCTTTCGGCAAAATCGCGCCAGACCTTGGTGGCGGCGGCGAGGTCCGGCAAACCGCGGCCGAACGATTCGATCGTCAGCCAGCCGTCATAGCCGATGTCGCGGATCGCGGCATAGGTTTCGGCCCAGGGGATGTTGCCGCGACCCGGCACGCCCCGGTCGTTTTCCGAGATGTGGATGTGCGCGACCTCGGCCTTGTTCCGGGTCAACGCGCCGATCGGATCGGCTTCCTCGATGTTGGCGTGGAAGGTGTCGTACATCGCGCGGATGTTGGGGTGGCCCACGCGGCGCACGAAGGCGGCCAGATCGTCCATCGTGTTCAGAAGATAGCACTCGAACCGGTTTAGCGCCTCGAGCCCCACGGTGACGCCGACGCGCGCTGCGTGTTCGCCGATCTGCTGCTGGCTTTCGACAGCGCGCGCCAGTTCGTCGGCCGTCGGCCCCTGCCCCGAAAACTGGCCCAAGACGGAATGAAGCGGGCCCGACACCCGATCGGCACCCAAGGCTGCCGAGCAGTCCAGAACCCAGCGCATCCGGTCCACCCCGGCGCGACGGACCCCCGCATCGGACGAGATCAGGTCCAGCGCCGGATCGCCCATCGCGGACACCGCGGTGCGCGCCAGACCAAGGCCGTCCAGTTCTGCGCCCAGCCGGCTGTAATCGAGCGTCCCGCCTTCGAACACCGGCACTTCGACGCCGTCGAACCCGGTGGCGCGAATGTCGGCCAGCAGCGCCTCATGCTCGGGACCGACCCTGGTCGTCCACAGGAACATGCACATTCCGATTTTCATGCGCTGCCTCCGTTCGCCGATCTGGTCTTACCAAAGCGTTGCACGATACGCCAGTGTTTTTGGGCTGACCGGCGGCAGTCCCTTGACCGGTTTGCCGTTCCAGCGCAATCTGGTCCAACCAGAATTCAGGCAACGGCGGCGGCGTCGCGCATTGCGACCCCCGTCAGGGGAGGACAGATGCATCTTTCGACACACAACTGGATGCGGGCAGAACCGCTGGAAACGACCGTGCGGCGGATCAAGCAATATGGCTACGAGTCCATCGAGATCTCGGGCGAACCTGCGCAATACAACACGAAGGATACGCTCAGGCTGCTGCGCGACAACGGGATGCGCTGCTGGGGGGCGGTGACGCTGACGCTGGGCGAGCGCAATCTGGCCGCCAAGGACGAAGGTCAGCGGGCGCGGTCGGTCGATTACGTCAAGTCGGTGCTGACGATGGTGAAAGAGCTGGAGGGCGAGATCATCACGCTGGTTCCGGCCACGGTCGGCAAGGTGGTGCCGGATGGCACGCCGGAAGAAGAATGGAAATGGGTGGTCGAGGCGACGAAGGAGTGTTTCGCCCACGCCCAGAAAGAGGGCGTGCGCGTTGCCATCGAACCCTTGAACCGGTTCGAGACGTACTTCTTCAACCGCGCGGCGCAAGCGCTGGCGCTGGCCGACGCGGTCAGCCCCGAATGCGGGGTGTGCCTGGACGCCTATCACTTGAACATGGAGGAGTCGGACATCTATGACGCGATCCGGCTGGCGGGAAAGCGGCTGTTCGATTTCCACATCGCCGACAACAACCGGTTTGCGGCGGGGCTGGGGCATCTCGACTGGGCCAAGATCATCGGGACGCTTAAGGAAATCGGCTACGACGGCGCAGTGACCAACGAATTCGTCGCGCCAGTCGACCGCACGCCGGCCGCCCCCTACCCGGACATGGTGGAAAAGAACCCGGTCGACATCTCGCCCGAACAGCTGAAGTTTATCCAGGATCACGGGTCGAGCCTGCTGACCGAGAAGTTCTATGCCGACCAGATGCGGATCACCGCCGAGACGATCCTGCCGCTGCTTCGATAGTCCGGCGCAGATCGTCGGGCGGGGGAGGGCTGACAGGGAATGGCGGGGATGCGGATCAAATCGGTTCAGGCGTGGTGGGTGCAGTTCCCGATCGAGGAGGCCCGCCAGCACGTCAGCGACTTTGGCCGGTTGCGCACCTTCGACGCAGCGATCCTGCGGATCGAGACCGAAGGCGGCCTCGTCGGCTGGGGCGAGGGCAAGAACGCGGCGGGCAGCGCCGGGAACTACGCGGCGCTGGTCCATCTGTTGAACGCCGAGATCGCGCCCCGGCTGATCGGGCGGGATGCGGGCGAGATCACCCCGATCTGGGAGGGTCTGTACAACGGCGTTCGCGCGGGGGCTGCGGCGGCGCGCGGGCACCCGTTACCGGAACTGTCGCGCCGCGGGTTGACGCTGGCCGCGATCAGCGCGGTCGATATCGCGCTGTGGGATATTCGCGGCAAGGCGCTGGACCAGCCGGTCTGGGCTTTGCTGGGCGGGCGGAAGGCGGCGCGGCTGCCCGCCTATGCTTCGGGCGGGTGGGCCGATGCGGCGGGGATCGGCGCGCAACTGCAATCCTACATCGACGCCGGCGGGTTCCGGGCGGTCAAGATGCGGGTGGGGTCGATGGACCATCGCCCGCAAGTGTCGGCCGACCGGGTCAAGGCGGCGCGCGCGGCGATCGGCCCGGAGGTGGAACTGATGGTCGATGCCCACGGCACTTACACGGTGGCCGAAGCGAAACGCTTTGCCACGCTGGTGGCCGACTGCGATCTTGCGTGGTTCGAAGAGCCGGTCAGCGCCGACGACCGCGCCGGGTTGGCCGAGTTTCGTGGCTGGACCGGCATCCCGGTGGCCTTGGGCGAATCCGAATGCACGCGGTTCGATTTCGCGGCCCTGGTGGCGGCACGGGCCGTCGATATCCTGCAACCGGATCCGGCGTTCTGTGGCGGCATCACCGAAACCATGCGGATCGCGACCTTGGCATCGTCGTTCAACCTTCGGTTCGCGCCGCATCTTTGGGCGGGTGCGCCGTGCTTCTTTGCCGGGCTGCATGTGCTGGCCGCCAGCCCCGCCGGCTATATCGTCGAGTTTTCGCTGGGCGCCAATCCGATGATCCACAAGCTGTCGCGCGCACCGGTAGAGGTACAGGACGGCACGATCGCGGTTCCGGACGGTCCCGGTCTGGGGCTGGACATGGACACCGACATGATCGCGCGCTACGCCAAGCCGTAGTTCCCGGAGTGACCGATGCAGCAGGAAGACTTCCTTCCGTCCCTCGCCGCCTACCTGATCCAGACGGCGCGCCTCAATGCGGGCAAGGCGCCGTCGGAACGCGACCTTGCCGAACACTTCACCGTCAGCCGGGGCCAGGTGCGCGAGGCGCTGGCCATTCTGGAGGCGATGCAGGTCATCGAACGGCGGGCGAAGTCGGGCATCTATGTGAACGGCGGGATCGGGGGGCTGGAGGCGATGTCGTTCTTTGCGCGCTTTGGCCTGCCCTTGGAAAACCGGCAGATCTTCGAGGCGGTCGAGGTCCGCAAGATCCACGAGATCAAGGCGGCCGAACTGGCGGCGTCGCGCGCCACGGACGAAAACTTCGACCGGCTGCGCGATATCCTGGCCCGGTCTGAAGAGCGGTTGCAAATGGGCGAAGGGCTGGACAAGCTGGATCAGGAGTTTCATTTGGAAATCGTGCGGGCGACGCAGAACACCATCTTTCTGAACATCTGCACCTCGTTCTATTCGCTGAGCCACAGCCGCCTGAAGGTCTATTTCCGCAGTCCCGAACGCAACCGCCGGTCGCACGAGGAACACGTGCAGATCTTTGACGCGGTTTTTCGCCGGGATGCGGCCCTGTCGGCGGCGCTGATGGTGTCGCACCTGCGCGGCGCGATGAGCTATTGGTCCGAACTTCTGGACCCGCCCGGTGGCGGGCCGGTGGACCCGTGATCTTTTCGACCCACACGCTGCACCCCGAGGTGACGGCTGCGCTGCAGGCGATCGGCCCGTACCGCGTGGCGACCGCGCCGACGCCGCAGGCCATCGTCGAAGGTTGCGCGGACGCCGAGATCATCGTGGTGCGCGCGCCGATCCCCGTGGCTGTCCTGGCGCGCGCGCCTGGGCTGCGGGCGTTGATCCGGCATGGCGCGGGGCTGGACATGGTGCCCCTGCCCGAGGCCACGGCCGCCGGCGTGCTGGTGGCCAATGTGCCGGGGGCCAATGCGGTGACCGTGGCCGAGCATGTGGTCTGGACCTCGCTTGCGTTGCTGCGGCTTTATCCGCAGGCTAGCCACGATCTGCGCACCCGGGGCTGGACGGCGGGGCGTGCGCATGCCGACCACGGGCGCGAACTGTCGGGGCGGGTGCTGGGCATCCTCGGGATGGGCAACATAGGGCAGGCGTTGGCGCGGATGGTGACGCAAGGGTTCGGGATGCGGGTGCTGTGCCATACCCGCACCCCGTCGCGCGTGCCTGCGGGGGTGACGGCGGTCGACTATGCCGATCTGCTGGGGGGCTGCGATATTCTGGCGATCTGCGCCCCGCTGACCGACCAGACGCGGGGGATGGTCGATGCGCGCGCCTTGGCGCGGATGAAGCCGGGCGCGCTGCTGGTCAACGTCGCGCGCGGGCCGCTGTTGGTCGAGGCGGCGGTGCTGGAGGCGTTGCAAAGCGGCCATCTGGGCGGCGCGGCGCTGGATGTGTTCGACACGCAGCCACTGCCCGCCGATCACCCGTTTCTGGACCTGTCGAACGTCATTCTGACGCCGCACCTGTCGGGGGTGACCGAAGAAAGCATGTTGCGGATGGGGCAAGGCGTGGTGGCAGAGGTGCGGCGGGTTCTGGCGGGCATGATGCCGATCAACTTCGTCAACCCAGAGGTCGAGGCGCTGTATCGGCAGCGGTTTTCGGGCTGATCACGCCAGCGCCAGATTGGCCCCGGTCTGCGGATCGAAGGTCAGGATACGCTCGGGCTTCCAGCCAAACCGCACCATCTCGTCGCGGGTCACGCGGGTTCCGGCAGGCACCGTGGCGTGCAGGCGCGCGTCGCCGCCGTCGGCCTTCACGTCCATCACGACGATCTTGACCACGCCCTGGTCCTCGATGTCGAAGATCCGTGCCTCGCCGGGGGCACCGGGTTCGAGCACCAGATTTTCCGGTCGCACACCGAAGGTCACGGCACGATCGCCCGTCGCCCCAACCGGCAGCCGGAAGCTGCCGAGTTCCGCCATCCCACCGGCCAGCCGTCCGTCGATCAGGTTCATCGGTGGCGAGCCAACCGAACGGGCGACGAACGTGTTCAGCGGGCGGTCATAGATGTCGGCGGGGGTGCCGACCTGCACCAGCCGGCCCTTTTGCAGCACGCCGATCCGGTCGGCCATCGACATCGCCTCGATCTGGTCATGGGTCACGAACAGGAACGTGGCGCGAAGGGACGCGTGCAGCTTCTTCAACTCGACCCGCAGCGATTCGCGCAGCTTGGCGTCCAGTGCCGACAAGGGTTCATCCATCAGGAACACCGACGGTTCGCGCACGATGGCGCGGCCGATGGACACGCGCTGCATCTCGCCTCCCGACAGGCGTTCCACCTTGCGGTCCAGCAGGTGGGTGATCTGCAACGTGCGCGCGGCCTTTTCGACGCGCGCCGCGATCTCGGGCTCCGAAAACTTGCGGATGCGCGAGCGCAAGGGAAACTCGAGGTTGCCGCGCACGGTCAGGCGCGGGTAAAGCGAATACTGCTGCAACACCAGCGCCACGTCCCGTTCGGCCGCCGTCCAGCCGCTGACGTCGTTGTCGCCAAGATAGACCTGCCCGCTGTCGGGCTTTTCCAGACCTGCGATGACCCGAAGCGCCGTCGTCTTGCCCGCGCCTGTACGTCCCAGCAGCACGAAGAATTCGCCATCCTCGACCACCAGATCAAGGTCGCGCAGCGCCTTTTGTGCGCCGAACGTCTTGTTGATGCCGTGCAGTTCGATCCGTGCCATCAGGCGGTCCTCCGCAATGCCAGCCCCGAGTCGCGGTCAAAGAAATGGGCGCGTTCGGGGTCGAGGCCGACCCAGACGCGCTGACCGTCCACCACGAAGCCCGGCTCGACCCGGGCACGCAGCGTGGCATCCCCCAGCCGCACATCGACGATCTCATGCGAGCCCAAAGGCTCGACGTTGGTGGTCTGCGTCTCGACCAGACCCGCAGCGGGACCGTGACGCAGGATCACCGCCTCGGGGCGGATGCCCAGCTTGACGGGGCGCTGCGACAGATGCCCGACATGCCCGCCCGCGACCGGGATGCCCTGCCCCTGGCCAAACGCCAGAACGGCCGCCCCGGCGCCCCCCTCGACGGCGATGTCCGACACGTTCATCACCGGGGAGCCGACAAACTGCGCGACAAACAGGTTGGCCGGGCGGTTGTACACTTCCTCGGGGGGGCCGACCTGTTGCAGCAGCCCGCCGTGCATCACCACGATCCGGTCGGCCAGGCTCATCGCCTCGATCTGGTCGTGGGTGACGTAAACCGAGGTCGAGTTGCGCGCGATGTGCAGCCGCTTGATCTCGGCCCGCATCTGTTCGCGCAGCTTGGCGTCCAGCGCGCCGATCGGTTCGTCCATCAGCAGCGCCTTGGGCCGACGCACCAGCGCGCGACCGATGGCGACCCGCTGCATGTCGCCGCCCGACAGGGCGGACGGCTTGCGGTGCAAGAACCGCTCGATCCCCAGCACCTTGGCGACTTCGGTTTACGTCACCCACGACCAGATCGAGGCGATGAGCCTGGCCGACCGGATCGTGGTGATGCACGGCGGGCTGCTGCAACAGGTCGGCCCCCCCGAGGAAGTGT
>JANNNU010000098.1:0-2519 GCA_031398695.1 Paracoccaceae bacterium
CGTTCCTCCGGGCACGCGGACCTCGCTCTATTCCAACGAGGAATACGCCAAGGTGCCGTTCGCCCAGATGACCATCGACTCGATCAACTCGGCCGACCCGACCAATCCTACGGTCAAGCCGGTGCCGTATGTCGGCGTGCAGTTCGTGGCGATCCCGGAATTCCAGGGTCTGGGCACGAGCGTCGGCGAAATCTTCTCGGCCGCGCTGGCCGGATCGAAGACCGTCGACGAGGCTTTGGCCGAAGCGCAGACGCTTGTGGCTGACGAAATGAAGGCCGCCGGCTACAACTGACCTCCCAGGGGGCGGCGCGACATCTGTCGTCGTCCGCCCCCGCCTCCCGGCTTGCGGGCTTTGCGGCCCGCAAGTCCGCTCATCCCGGCCCCTGCGCCGTGCTGCGCACCCGACCCATCCCGAACACAAAGGCTCGTCCCATGGCCACGCAGTCCAGTCGCCTCGCCGCCCGCCTGATGGTTGCCCCGTCGGTGATCGTGCTGTTCATCTGGATGGCCGTGCCGCTGGCGCTGACGCTGTATTATTCGTTCCGCTTCTATCGGTTGCTTTCGCCCGAACGGACAGGCTGGATCGGTGTGACCAACTATCAATGGTTCCTGAATTCGCCCGACTTCTGGCTGGCGCTATCGAACACGCTGGCGCTGGTGCTGGGGGTGCTGATCATCACCGTCGTACTCGGCATCCTGATTGCTCTGCTGATCGACCAGCCGGTGAAGGGGCAGGGGGTGCTGCGCATCCTCGTGATCGCACCGTTCTTCGTCATGCCGCCGGTCGCCGCGTCGATCTGGGAAAACCTGTTTATGCACCCGCAGAACGGGTTGTTCGCCGCCATCGCACGCGGGTTCGGCGCGCAGCCGATCCTATTTCTTGAGCAGTACCCGATGGCCTCGGTTATCGCCATCGTGTCTTGGGAGTGGCTGCCGTTCGCCACTCTGATCCTGTTGACGGCCATGCAATCGCTGTCGTCCGAACAGCTTGAAGCCGCCGAGATGGACGGCGCGAGCGCGCTGAGCCGGTTTCGCTACATCATCCTTCCGCATCTGACCCGCGCGATCACCGTGGTCATCCTGATCCAGACGATTTTCCTGCTGGGCATCTTCGGCGAGATTTACACGACGACCCAAGGTGGACCCGGCAATGCCTCCACCACGCTGCCCTACATGATTTTCAAACAGGCCATCGCCGCCAAGGATATCGGGCGGGCGGCGGCGGGCGGGATCATCGCTGTGATCCTTGCCAACATCGTGGCCTTCTTTCTGATGCGCGGCATTGGCCGTCACCTCGACACCTGATCGGACATCCCCATGGCCCGCGCCCAATCCCCCCAACGCAAACTGTTCACCACCCTGGCGGCCTGGGGTGTGGCGCTGGTCATCTTCTTTCCGGTCCTCTGGATGATCCTGACCAGCTTCAAGACCGAAAGCTCGGCCGTCGCCTCGCCGCCCGTGCTGCTGACCGCCGAATGGACGGTGCAGAACTACGTCGACGTGTGGGCGCGGTCGGACTATCCGCGATTCTTCTGGAATTCCGTCGTGATCTCGGTCGGATCGACGTTGCTTGGCCTGGCCATCGCAATCCCGTCGGCCTGGGCGATGGCCTTCGTGCCGGGCAAGCGGACCAAGGATTTGCTGATGTGGATGCTGTCGACCAAGATGATGCCCGCCGTGGCGGTGATGATTCCGCTTTACCTGCTATTTCAGCGGCTTGGACTGATCGACACCAAGACCGGGCTGGTGCTGGCGCTGATGCTGATGAACCTGCCAATCATCGTCTGGATGCTGTACACCTACTTCAAGGAAATCCCGGGCGAAATCCTGGAAGCCGCCCGGATGGACGGCGCGGGTCTGTGGAACGAGATCGTCCACGTCCTGACCCCGATGGCGCTGCCCGGCATCGCCTCGACCATGCTCTTGAACGTCATTCTTGCGTGGAACGAGGCCTTCTGGACCATCGTGCTGACCACCACCAAGGCGGCCCCGCTGACGGCCTTCATCGCCAGCTTTTCAGCGCCGCAGGGGCTGTTTTACGCGAAACTCTCGGCAGCCTCTGTCATGGCGATCCTGCCGATCCTGATCCTGGGCTGGTTCAGCCAGAAACAACTCGTGCGCGGCCTGACGTTCGGCGCGGTGAAGTGAGGACGCTATGGGCAAGATACAACTGACAGCGGTGCGCAAGGCCTTTGGCGAAGTGGAGGTGATCCCCGGCATCGACCTGACCATCGAGGACGGCGAGTTCGTGGTGTTCGTCGGCCCCTCGGGCTGCGGCAAGTCCACGCTGCTGCGCATCATCTCGGGGCTGGAGCCCGCCACCAGCGGCGACATCCGCATCGACGGCGAGCGGGTCAACCAGGTGTCCGCGGCGCACCGTGGCTGCTCGATGGTGTTCCAGTCCTACGCGCTGTATCCGCACATGAGCGTCTACGACAACATGGCGTTCGGACTCGAGAACCTGGGCGTGCCCAAGCCGGTCATCGAGACCAAGGTGAACGCCGCCGCCAAGATGCTGC
>JANNNU010000111.1:0-22314 GCA_031398695.1 Paracoccaceae bacterium
GGTTCTTCGGCTTTTCCAGAAAGGCGGTGACGCGCATCACGCCGTCAACCTGCATCACGCCAAAGGCCGTAGCCTCCAGCCGCGGCACGGTCAGACAGCCGATGGTCACATCGGCCCCGGTTTCCACATGCTGTTGCAGCATGATCTCGTAGTCCATCTTGTAGACGTGGTCGCCGGCCAGGATGATCACGTACTCCACGCCGTAGCTGTCCACGATGTCGATGTTCTGGGTTACCGCGTCTGCGGTGCCCAGATACCACTTGTTCTCGCTGACGCGCTGCGAGGCGGGCAGGATGTCGAGGTATTCGTTCCGCTCGGCCCGAAAGAAGCCCCAGCCGCGCTGCATGTGGCGGATCAGGCTGTGCGCCTTGTACTGCGTGGCGATCGCCATCTTGCGGATGCCGCTGTTCAGCGCGTTTGACAGGGCGAAGTCGATGATCCGGGTCTTGCCGCCAAAATAGACGGCGGGCTTGGCCCGGGTGTCGGTCAACTCCTTCAACCGACTCCCCCGGCCGCCCGCCAGCACAAAGGCCATGGCCTGCGACGACAGCCGCATGTTCGGTTTAGCCTTCATTCCGTCCTCCCTGACGCGGGGATAAAGCCCCGACCGAATTGCCTAAACGTGTTTAAGGTAGATCGCCGAAAGCGGCGGCAGTGTGACAAGTGCCGAATGGGTCTGTCCGTTCCACGGCGTCTTTTCGACGACGACGCCGCCCAGATTTCCGCGGTTGCCGCCACCATAGATCGCGGCGTCGGTGTTCAGGATCTCTTCCCACGCGCCGCCGCGGCCGGGCAGGCCGACGCGCAGCCGCCGCTCGACCGGGGTCATGTTGACGACCACGACCACCGGCGCATCCCCGGCGGCACCGAACCGCGCCCAGGAATAGGTCGATCCTTCGGCGTCATTGTTTTCGAGCCAGGCAAAACCGTCGGCCCGCGTGTCGTTCACGTGCAGCGCCGGCGTGTCGCGGTAAACCCGGTTCAGGTCGCGCACCAACGCCTGCATCCCGCCGTGCAGCGGCTCGTCCAACAGATGCCAGTCCAGCGACTGGCCATGGTTCCATTCGGCCGCCTGCGCGAATTCGCAGCCCATGAACAACAGTTTCTTGCCAGGATGCCCCCACATGAACCCATAATAAGCCCGCAGGTTGGCGAACTTTTCCCACTCGGTCCCCGGCATCTTGGCCAGCATCGAGCCTTTGCCATGCACCACCTCGTCATGGCTGATCGGCAAGAGGTAATTCTCGCTCCAGGCATAGACCAGACCGAAGGTCATCTGGTGGTGGTGATACTTGCGGTAAAGCGGGTCCTTCTGCATGTAGGACAGGGTGTCGTTCATCCAGCCCATGTTCCACTTGAACCCGAACCCCAGCCCGCCGTGGTTGACCGGGCGCGACACCCCGGCGAACGACGTGCTTTCCTCGGCGATCGTCACCACGCCCGGCACCTTGCCATAGGCCGCGATATTCATCTGCTGCAGCAGCGCGATGGCCTCGTAGTTCTCGCGCCCGCCGTCCTTGTTGGGCAGCCACTGGCCGTCCTTGCGGCTGTAGTCGCGGTAAAGCATGCTGGCCACCGCGTCGACGCGCAAGCCGTCGATGTGGAATTCCTCCAGCCAATAGAGCGCGTTGGAGATCAGATAGTTCGCCACCTCGACCCGGCCGTAGTTGTAGATCAGGGTGTTCCAGTCCTGGTGGAACCCCTCGCGCGGGTCCTGGTGTTCGTAAAGCGCCGTACCGTCGAACCGGCCCAGCCCGTGCGCATCGGTCGGGAAATGCCCCGGCACCCAGTCCAGCAGAACACCCAGACCCTTGGCATGCGCCGCCTCGACGAAGGCGCGGAATTCGGGCGGGGTGCCGTGGCGGATGGTGGGCGCGAACAGGCCGACCGGCTGATAGCCCCAGGACCCGTCGAACGGATATTCGCTGACCGGCATCAGCTCGATATGGGTGAACCCCATGTCGGCCACGTAATCGACGAGCTGTGTCGCAAGCTCCAGATACGACAGCATCCGACCGCCCGGCGCACGCCGCCACGACCCCAGATGCACCTCGTAGACCGAGATCGGCGCGTCGATCTTTTGCGCCTTAGCCCGCCGCGCCATCCAGTCGGCGTCCTGCCAAGCCGGGCCCGCCAGGCTGCGCACCATGCTGGCGTTGGCGGGCGGGTGTTCCGATCCGAACCCCACCGGGTCGGCCTTGAGCGGCAACAGATTGCCGCCGGGGCCGCGAATTTCGAACTTGTAGGTGGTACCTTCGCCCAGCCCCGGAATGAACGTCTCCCACACCCCGGTCGCGCCGCGCCGCCGCATCGGGTGGCGCCGTCCGTCCCAGATGTTGAAATCGCCCACGACCGACACGCGTTCGGCGTTGGGGGCCCAGACGGCGAAATGGGTGCCGTGCACGCCCTCGTGCTGTATCACATGCGCGCCAAGCGCGTGCCACAGCCGCTGGTGTGTGCCCTCGCCCAGCAGATATTCGTCAAGCTCTCCCAGCACCGGACCAAAGCGGTAGGGGTCGTCGAATTCCCATTCCACGCCGCCTGCCGCCGCGCGCAGCCGGTAGGGCTGGCGGGCGTCGAGTTCCGCCACGAACAGGCCCGGTGCCTGCGCCAGCGCCGACGCCGCTATCGGGGTGGCCGTGTCGGTCAGCACCCAAAGCCGTTCAGCGCCCGGCACGAAGGCCGTCATCACCCAGGCCATGCCCCGACGATGCAAGCCGAGCACAGAAAACGGATCCCCGTGACGCCCCTCGGCAATCGCCCAGGCCGCGCCGTCATCGATCAGACGCTCTTTCATGGCATCCCCCTCCCAAGGAACAGCCGAAAGCCACTTTCGCGCCGCGACATCACCGGGTCACAGCGCAGAAGTCACCGACCAGATGTCCTTCATGTAGCTTTTTATCGTGCGATCGGACGAAAAGAACCCCGACCGTGCCGTGTTCATCGCCGCCATCCGTACCCACCTGTTGCGGTCCGCATAGGCCGCATCGACCGCACTCTGGGCGTTGCCGTAGGCGTCAAAGTCGCTTGCGACAAGGAAATAGTCGTGGTGCCAGACGCGATGCACCAGATCATGATACCGGTTGGGCTGTCCGGGGCTGAACCGCCCTTCGGCGATCATCTGCAACACATCCTGCAGGGGCTGGCTCGCCTCGATCGCCTTGCGGCTGTGGTCGGGGTCCTGGCGGCGGGCCATCGCCTCTTCAGTGGTCATCCCGAACAGGAAGAAATTCTCAGCGCCGACCTCGTGCAGGATTTCGACGTTGGCCCCGTCGAGCGTGCCGATCGTGGGCGCGCCGTTCATCATGAACTTCATGTTGCCGGTGCCAGACGCCTCTTTGCCGGCCGTGCTGATCTGTTCCGACAGGTCGGCCGCCGGGATCAGATGTTCGGCCATCGAGACGTTGTAGTTGGGCGGGTAAATGATCTTCAGCCGATCGCCGGTGACCTTGTCGGCATTCACGACAGTCGCCACATCGTTGATCAGATGGATGATTTCCTTGGCCACGGCATAGCCCGGCGCCGACTTGCCGCCAAAGATCTTGACGCGCGGCACCCAGTTCGCGGTCGGATCCTGCTTGATGCGGTCCCAATGCGCGATGGTCTGCAGGATGTTCAGAAGCTGGCGCTTGTATTCGTGGATGCGCTTGATCTGCACGTCGAACAGCGCGTCGGGATTGATCTGCACGCCGCAATGGTCCTTGGCCCACGCGGCCAGCGCCACCTTGTTCGCCTGCTTGGCCGCGTCGAACTCGGCCCGGAACCCAGCATCCTCGACATGCGGGACCAGACCCGCCAGCTGGTCGAGATCGGCTTCCCAGCCCTCACCGACCGTCCGGGTGATCAGACCCGACAGCGCCGGGTTGCACATCTTCAGCCAGCGGCGCGGCGTCACGCCGTTGGTCTGGTTGACGATGCGGTCGGGGTGCAATTGGTGCAGTTCGGGAAAAAGGTTCTGCTTGATCAGCTCGCTGTGCAGGCCGGACACGCCGTTGACCTTGTGCGCCATCACGAAGGCCAACTCGCCCATCCGCACCTCTTGGTGCTTGACGATGCCGACGTAATGCGGCCGGTTCGGATAGGTGCGGCGGTGCCAGCCGTCGATGCGTTCGATGATTTGCATATGGCGCGGCAGCACAGTGCCGAAGGTGAAGGTCGCCCACCGCTCCAGCGCCTCTGGCAGCAGGGTGTGGTTGGTGTAGCCCAGACACTCGCGCGCCGTGTTCAGCGCGGGCTCGAATTCCATCCCGTGATCATCCATCAGCAGGCGGATCAACTCCGGCCCCGCGATGGCCGGATGCGTGTCGTTCATCTGGATGGCGACGTGTTTGGGCAGCTTGGTAAGGTCGGAATGGCTGGTGGTGAACCGGCGCAGAATGTCTTGCAGCGCGGCACTCGTCAGGAAGAATTCCTGCTTCAGCCGCAGTTCCTTGCCCTGATAGGTGGTATCGTCGGGATACAGCACCCGGCTCAGCGTGCGGGCCAAGGCCTCGGGTTCGGCCGCCGCCGCATAGTCGCCGCGGTTGAACCGGGCGAGGTCGAACTGCGTCGTCGATTTCGCACCCCACAGCCGCAGCGTGTTGGCCCATTTGCCCTGCCAGCCGACCACCGGCGTGTCGTGGGCCGACGCGATCACCGTCTCGCCGGGAACCCAGACCTCGCGGCCGCCCGCCGTCTCGATCCGGCCCTTGAAGCCGATCGTATACTGCGCCTCGGGCCGCTCGAAATCCCAGGGGTTGCGCTGGCTCAGCCAATCCTCGGGCGCCTCGACCTGCTGGCCGCCTTCGAAACGCTGCTTGAACAGCCCATGTTCATAGCGGATGCCATAGCCGTAGGCCGGACAGCCCAGCGTCGCCATGCTTTCCATGAAGCAGGCCGCCAGCCGGCCCAGCCCGCCGTTCCCCAGCGCCGCATCCGGCTCGTCCTCGACGATCACCCGGAAATCCTGCCCGAAGCCTGCCATCACCTCGGCCGCCATGTCGCGCAAGCCCAGGTTGACCGTGGCATCCTCGAGGATTCGGCCGATCAGGAACTCCATCGACAGGTAATAGACCCGCTTGTGGTCTTCGGCCCAGGTCTTGCGCGTCGACGCGAACCACGGGTCTACGATCCGATCGCGGATCGCAAATGACAGCGCCATCCGCCAGTCATAGACCGACGCGTTCGGCGCGTCCTTGCCCAGCGTGAAGGTCAGGTGCCGCAGAACGTCGTTCTGCAGAAGGTTGGGTGTCAGGCTGAGATCGTTCAAGGTCATGTCCGCGCGTGATCATTCAGGTTTCGTGCAGCCTAGACCCGCCGCGTCGCCCGTCAAGCGAAAGCCCGCGACACGCGGCACCAACACTGGCGCCGCGCCCGTCCAAAGCGCTTTCGAACGGGCATGGCCGCCACACGGCAAGGATGGATAAAAAGCGTATAATTACAAAATCTTAGCCTCCGAGACTGGACATGCCATGGGCTGCTTTGTCGCCTGTGTGACGCAAGGCCAAAGGCATCTCGTGGCAGATCTGCCAGATTTATGGGCTTTTCCGAAGGGTTATGCGGGCCTTTTGATGGCCGAATCGAACCTTTGCCGGATTGGTCCGTGGCATCGTGATTGCGTTGCACCGTTCCCACACCCGTCAGGGCCGTCTCGAAATGTCACTTTTGTGACTTGTGCCATGCATATCGGAAGCAGAGATTGCACAAACGATTGATTGACCCGTGATTCTTGTGCAGCAAAACAACAAACGACCGGAGCAGTAGAATGTCCGCCACCGCCAAACCTGGTGCCCAGCAAGGCAGCCAGACATCCCCCGCACCGCAGCAAGGCCAGACGCAAAAGCCCGGCCAGCAGCAGGGCAGCACCCCGATCATCCGCGACTGGGCCGCGATCTGATCCGACGCTGCTTGGCACCAGCATCGCCCTTCGCTTAGGCTGTTGGCCGAGCGCAGGAGGTGCGATTGCCCGATCCGGTTTCCAGCATACCGAACCTCGGTCCGGCCACCGAAGCCGCCTTTGCCCGCGCCGGCATCCATTCGGCAGACGTGGTGCGGGCACTGGGGCCGGACGAGGCGTACCGCCGCCTGTTGCAGGCCGGCACACCGCCGCATTTCATCAGCTATTATGTTCTGGTGATGGGCCTGCAGGGCCGCCCGTGGAACGACTGTCAAGGGGCCGAAAAGGCCGCCCTGCGCGCGCGGTTCGACGCGATCAAGGCAAGCGCGCCCGTCGCCGGCAAAAAGGGCCGCTCCGATCTGGAAGCGGCCCTCGATCTTTTCGGCGTGGTGGAGCGGCGGACTTAGCCGACCAGCTCAAGCCCCGAGAAGTAAAACGCAATCTCGCGCGCAGCCGACGCTTCGCTGTCCGACCCGTGGACCGAGTTTTCACCGACCGACAGCGCGAATTCCTTGCGGATGGTGCCGTCGGCGGCGTTGGCCGGGTTGGTGGCGCCCATCACTTCACGGTTTTTCAGGATTGCGCCTTCGCCTTCCAGAACTTGCACAACGACGGGTTCAGACGCCATGAACTCGCAAAGCTCGCCATAAAAGCCGCGCGCGGCGTGTTCGGCATAGAAGGCGCCGGCTTGCGCCATGGTCAGGTGGATGCGCTTTTGAGCGACGATCCGCAGGCCGGCTTCTTCGAACTTGGCGTTGATCTTGCCGGTCAGGTTTCGGCGGGTGGCATCGGGTTTGATGATCGACAGGGTGCGTTCGACGGCCATGATGGTCCTCTTTCGTTTGATGGCGCGGGCAGACCCCGGGCCGGAATTGCGCCGGACGCCTAGCACGAGGCGACCGGGTTGAAAAGCCGCAACGGGGCGCAAACCGGGTATGCATCGGGCAGGCGTGACGTCTGGCGACCGTATGGCGCAGCGCATGACGGGCCGCGCGCGTGCACTTTGCCAATTCGATTGACCTTTCGGCCCTCATAGGGCAATGCCGCGCCATGCTGAAAATAGAAGACATCACCTATTCCGTCGAAGGCCGACCCCTGTTCGAAGGGGCGAGCGCAACCATTCCCACCGGTCACAAGGTCGGCCTTGTGGGGCGCAACGGTGCGGGCAAGACCACCCTGTTCCGACTGATCCGCAAGGAGCTTGCGCTGGAAGGGGGCGACATCTCGATCCCGTCGCGCGCCCGGATCGGTGGGGTGGCGCAAGAGGTGCCGTCGTCTTCGACCTCGCTGATCGATACCGTGCTAGAGGCTGATACCGAACGTGCCGCGCTGCTGATCGAAGCCGAAACCGCGACTGACCCCAACCGCATCGCCGAAGTGCAGGCGCGGCTGACCGACATCGACGCATGGTCGGCCGAAGGGCGCGCGTCCGCGATCCTGAAGGGTCTGGGGTTCGATGCTGAGGCGCAACAGCGCCCGTGCAGCGACTTTTCCGGCGGCTGGCGGATGCGGGTGGCGCTGGCCGGGGTGCTGTTCGCGCAGCCCGACTATCTGCTGCTGGACGAACCGACCAACTACCTCGACCTTGAAGGGGCGTTGTGGCTGGAAAGCTATCTGACCAAATACCCGCACACCGTGCTGATCATCAGCCACGACCGCGGCCTCTTGAACCGCGCCGTCACCGGCATCCTTCATCTGGACAACAAGAAGCTGACCTACTGGTCCGGGCCATACGACCAGTTCGCGCGCCAGGTCGCCGAGCGTCGGGCAGTGTTGCAGGCGGAGGCCAAGAAGCAGGAGGCGCGCCGCGCGCATCTGCAATCCTTCGTCGACCGGTTCAAGGCCAAGGCATCCAAGGCCGTGCAGGCGCAAAGCCGCGTGAAGATGCTGGAAAAGATGACCACGATCACCGCGCCCGAGGATGCGAAAAAGGTCGTGTTCACCTTCCCCGCGCCCGAAGAGTTGTCGCCGCCGATCATCAATCTCGATAGCGCTGCCGTCGGCTATGGCGGCCCGGCGATCCTGAAAAAGCTGAGCCTTCGCATCGACCAGGACGACCGCATCGCGCTGCTGGGCCGCAACGGTGAAGGAAAATCCACGCTTTCCAAGCTGTTGGCGGGCAAACTTGTGACTATGGAAGGCAAGATGGTCCGATCGTCCAAGCTTCGGATCGGCTATTTCGCCCAGCATCAGGTGGACGAGCTTTACATCGACGAGACGCCTTTGCAGCACCTGCAGCGCCTGCGCCCCGCCGAGGGGCAGCCCCGGCTGCGCGCGCGGCTGGCCGGGTTCGGTCTTGGCGCGGATCAGGCCGAAACCGTGGTCGGGCGGCTGTCGGGGGGCCAGAAGGCGCGCCTGTCGCTGCTGCTGGCGACACTTGACGCGCCGCATCTGCTGATCCTGGACGAGCCGACCAACCACCTCGACATGGAAAGCCGCGAGGCGCTGGTCGAGGCGTTGACCGAGTATTCCGGAGCGGTGATTTTGGTCAGCCACGACATGCACCTGCTGGGGCTGGTCGCAGACCGGCTGTGGCTGGTCAAGGGCGGAGCTGTCACGCCCTACACCGAGGATCTGGAAACCTATCGCAAGCAGTTGCTGGCGGGCGACGAGGACGTGAAGATCGCCCCGCAAGCCGTTGCGAAACCAAAGAAGATCAGCCGCGAAGATGTGCTTGCCCTGCGGTCCGAGGTGAAGAAGTCCGAAGAGCGGCTGGCCAAGTTGAACGACATGCGCGACCGACTGGCCAAGAAACTCGCGGACCCCGAACTGTACGAGGCCGCGCGGATCGGCGAGCTCGAGACGTGGAACAAAAAATACGCCGAAGTGATGGAGGCACTGGACCGCGCCGAGGCGATGTGGCTGGCGGCGCAGGAAAAGCTGGAATCCGCCGCCTGACGGGCGCGCTTGGTGCCGCGCATCGCCGCGCATCGCCGCGCGAGCCTGCGGGGGGTGCGCGCGTGGCGTGGCAAGGATTGGCGTTCCGGCAGGCACGACCTTTTCAAACCACGTCGCCGCCCCCATATCCGGGCGATGGAAACCGACACTTTGATGCGCCTCGTCTATCTTGGTCTACTGCTTGCGGCGGTCGGCGGATGGATGCTGGCTGAATACCGCAACCGGATGGGGCAGGCCCTGCGGACAGCCCTGGCGTGGGGGCTGATCTTCGTCGCCGCGATGGCGGGCTATGGCCTGTGGACCGATCTGCGGCAGGATGTGATGCCGCGGCAGATGGTCACCGATGCCGGGACGTTGACGGTGCCGCGCGCGCCCGACGGGCATTACTACGTCACGGTCGAGATCAATGGCGAGCCGGTGGAGTTCATGGCCGACACCGGGGCCAGCAACATGGTTCTGTCGCAGGACACCGCGCGTCGGCTGGGGATCGACCCCGAAAGCCTGACCTATCTGGGCCGGGCGATGACGGCAAACGGCCCGGTCGAGACGGCGCGCATCAGCCTGCCCGAAGTGACGCTCGGCCCGTTCACCGACACCGACGTGCCGGCCTATGTGACCGACGGCGAGATGGACATGTCCCTGTTGGGCATGGATTATCTGGGCCAGTTCCGCATCGGGATCGAACAGGGGCAGATGACGATCAGCCGCTGAGCTTTTCGGCCTTCTTCTCCCACCGGCCCGACTCTTCGGACCAGTATTGTGCCGAAACCCCTGCGCCGGTCAGCCGCGTCCACAGTGCGCGCGCCTGCGCCACCGCCTGCAGGTCGCCGCCGTCGAAGATCGTCCAGACCCGCTCCAGGCCCTGCGCCTCGTCGGGTGTGACATCGGCCCCGTCGATCAGAACCAGCGCATGCGCCCCGTTGACTGCCCGCCCCTGCCCCAGCAGCACCGGCTGATCGGCGTCATGCGGTCCGCCTTCGATCCCGTGCGGCACGAAACCGTCTTCGGGATCGACCCAAAGCCGGGCATCGAGCCGTTCCAGCGGGGCGCGGCCTTGGGCGCGGATCATCACGCGCCACCCCGCCGCCGCCGCGCGCGGCAGCAGGGTTAGCACCGTGGCGTCGGCATCGGACCGGGTCAGGTGGTAGAACATCGCCATCGCCAAGCGTTCAGCCCTCGAACAAATCGCGGATCAGGCGGTCGAGCGCCATGACGCCCCAGCCGGTCGCGCCCTTGGGCGACAGCGTCAGGTCGGATTTCACCAGCGCCGTGCCCGCGATATCCAGATGGATCCAGGGTGTGCCGTCTTTCACGAAACGTTTCAGGAATTGGGCCGCGGTGATCGCCCCGCCGTCGCGCCCGCCGACGTTCATCATGTCGGCGATACGCGATTTCAGCTTGTCGTCGTAGGCCTGTCCCATCGGCATGCGCCAGGCCCCCTCGCCTTCGGCCGCTGCCGCCCGGAGGAAGGCGTCGCACAGACTGTCGTCGTTGGAAAAGACGCCGGTATTCTCGTGACCCAGGGCGACGATGATCGCCCCGGTCAGGGTTGCCAGATCAACCATGCCGGTCGGCTTGAAACGCTCCTGCGCATACCACATCACGTCGGCCAGCACCAAGCGCCCCTCGGCGTCGGTGTTGATCACCTCGATCGTGTCGCCCTTCATGGATTTCACCACGTCGCCTGGCCGCTGCGCCCGCCCGTCGGGCATGTTTTCCACGAGGCCCACGAGCCCGACCACGTTCGCCTTTGCCTTGCGAAGTGCCAGCGCGCGCATGACACCTGCAACAACGCCCGCGCCACCCATGTCCATCGTCATTTCTTCCATGCCGCCTGCCGGCTTGATGGAAATGCCGCCCGTGTCGAACACGACGCCCTTGCCGATCAGGGCAAAGGGCGGCTCGCCGGCGGCTCCGCCGTTCCATTGCATCACGACGACCTTCGACGGGCTTTCGGACCCCTGTCCCACGCCCAGCAGTGCGCCCATGCCGAGCTTGAACAAATCGTCCTCTTCCAGGATCTCGACCTCCAGCCCCAACTCGTGCATCGCAGCCAGTCTTGCGGCGAAATCGTGGGTGGTCAGGACGTTGGCGGGTTCGTTCACCAGATCGCGGGTGAAGAAGACGCCTTCGGCCACGGCCGCGCCGGACGCGCTGGCGGCGGCGGTCGCCTCGGGGTTGGCGACCATCATGGTGACGGGACCGGGCAGCTTGGGTTCGGCCGTCTTGTGCGGGGTGAAATCGTAGGCGCGCATCACCAGCCCGAACGCCACATCCGCCGCCCGCGGATGGCCTTCGGCCAGCACCAGCGTCGGCGCGGGCGTCAGGCGCGCGCCGACCGCGCTGCCCGCCTTGCGCGCGGCGGCCCTGTCGGCCTTCTTCGGCAGCTTGATCACCTGCACCACCTCGGCCGCCAGACCTGCGGGAAAGGCCATCTCCTGCGCCTCGCCGGGTTTCAGCTTGGCGAACCCGTCCGATCCGAGATACCGCGCCAGCGCCCCCCGCATCAGCTTGTCGAGCCGCCGCGCGGCCGGGGTGGCCAGGCTGGTGCCCTCCACCAGGATCGCGATGCGCCCGGCCTGCGCGGCCAGCGTCTCGAGGTCTGTCGTTTGAAACTGCAGGGGCACAGGGTGCGACATGGATGGCTCCAGATTTGGTGGCGGGCCCTTGGGCGCGCGCAAGGCTTCGGGCAAAGTCTGGCGCAAGGCTAGAGCCCGCCCCGCGAAATGGCCAGATATGAGTTTTCCCCGTCGCGGATTTCCGATAGCGTCCGTGGCAGGGTAAAGGGGCAAAGGGGCCGGCGGGTGTCGAGATTCGACCGATATCTTCTGTCGCAACTGCTGACCACGTTCGGATTTTACGCGCTGGTGCTGGTGGCCGTGTATTGGATCAACCGCGCCGTGGGCCTGTTTGACCAGCTGATCGGCGACGGGCAGACCGCGCTGGTGTTCGTGGAGTTTTCGGTGCTGGCGCTGCCGAATGTCATCCGGCTGGTGCTGCCGGTCGCTGCGTTCATCGCTGCCGTGACGGTGACCAACCGGCTGATGCAGGAAAGCGAGCTGGTGGTGATGCAGGCGACCGGGTTTTCGGCGTTTCGTCTGGCGCGTCCGGTGGTGTTCTTTGGCGGCGCGGTTCTGGTGATGATGCTTGTGTTGCTGCATGTGCTGGTTCCGGCGAGCCGGTCGGCCATGGTGCAGCGGCAGGCCGAGATTTCCGAGAATGTCACTGCGCGCTATCTGACGCCGGGACAGTTCACCCATCCGACCGCCGGGGTCACGCTGTATCTGCGCGAGATTTCACCGACCGGTGAATTGCAGAACCTGTTCCTGTCCGACACCCGCGACCCCGCCGAAAGTGTGACATACACCGCGCAGAAGGCGCTGTTCGCGCGCGGTGATGGCGGGCCGAAGCTGATCATGCTGCAAGGCATGGCGCAGACGATGACCCGCCCCGACAGCCGGTTGTCCGTAACGCGCTTTGCCGACTTCACGTTCGACTTGGGCAGTCTGCTGACCGGCAATGCGCGTCCCAACCGCAAGATGGGAGAGCTGAAGACGGCCGAACTGTTGTGGCCGTCCGCGGCGGTGCTGACCGAAACCGGAGAGACGGCGCAGACCCTGTGGGCCGAGGCGCAAAGCCGGTTTTCCGAGCCGCTGACGGCCATGACGGTGCCGCTGATCGGGTTTGCGGCGTTGCTGCTGGGGGCGTTCAGCCGGTTCGGGCTGTGGCGGCAGATCGGCGTCGCCATCGCCATGCTGATCGTCGTGCAGTCGCTGACGACCGTGGCCGCCACTTTGGCGACGCGCGTGCCCCAGGGCTGGCTGCTGGGCTATGTTCCCGCCCTGGCCGGGCTGGTGATCGGCCTCGCGACGCTGTGGTGGTCGCAGCGGCCGCGCCGGGTGCAGGCCGGACCGGCTGCGGATCTGGGCGTCGCGGCATGATCCTGAGCCTTTACATCGCGCGCCGGTTCCTGCTGCTGTTCGGGCAGGTGTTCGGTACGTTTCTGGGCATCATGCTTCTGATCGACATCATCGATCAGTTGAACCGGTTTGCCGATCCCGGCATTTCGATCCGCGAGGCGGCAGTCCTGTCGGCGATGAACGTGCCCGCGGGCCTTTACCGCATCCTGCCGTTGATCCTCGTGCTATCGGCCATCGGGCTTTTCGTCAGCCTCGCACGGTCGAGCGAGTTGGTCGCGATCCGCGCGTCGGGCCGGTCGGGGTTGCGGTTCGTGGTGGCGCCGGTGGTGACGGCGATGCTGATCGGGGCGGTCACGGTGTGGGTGTTCAATCCGATCGTCGCGGCCACCTCGCGCGAGTATGATAGCCTGTCGCAGGGCCACGCCCGCAACGGATCGGTTCTGTCGGTTACCAAGGCCGGGGTCTGGTTGCGCCAGGGCAGCGACACCGGGCAGACGGTAATCCAGTCCGCCCGGGCCAATCTGGACGGGACCGCGCTCTACGACGCGACGTTTCTGACCTTTTCACCCGACGGCACGCCCGCGCGCCGGATCGAGGCCAGGCAGGCCAGGCTCGAGGTCGGTTCCTGGGCGTTGACCGGCGTCAAGTCGTGGCCGCTGAACGAGGCCAACCCCGAACGCGCGGCGGTGTTTGCCGAGTCCGAGGTGCTGCCGACCGATCTGACGCGCGAAAAGATCCGCGACGGGTTTGGCACCCCGTCCGCGATCGGCATCTGGGATCTGCCGGCCTATATCGCGGATCTGGAACAGGCGGGGTTCTCGGCGCGCGGCCATCGGGTATGGTTCCAGATGGAACTGGCGCTGCCGCTGCTGTTTGCCGCGATGGTGCTGATCGCCGCGGCTTTTACGATGCGGCATTCGCGGCTGGGAAAGACCGGGTCGATGGTTCTTCTGGCGCTGCTGGGTGGGTTCATCGCGTTCTTTCTGCGCAATTTCGGGCAGGTTCTGGGTGACAACGGGCAGATCCCCATTGCACTGGCCGCCTGGACACCCCCGCTGGGGGCGGCGCTTTTCGCGCTTGGTCTGTTGCTGCAACGCGAGGACGGGTGACATGCGCCGCCTGCTGATCCTTGTCGCGCTGCTCTTGGCGCCCTGGCCGGTGGTGGCGCAGGACCGTGCCACGCTGATTGCCGACAGCCTTGCCATTCAGGGAAATGATGTTCTTGTGGCCGCCGGCAACGTCGAGGTGTTCTATCAGGGCGCCACGCTGACCGCATCGGGCGTGACCTACGACCGGCAGGCCGACCGCCTGAGCATCACCGGTCCGATCCGCATCCGCGACGTCAACGGCGACGTCATCCTGGCCGAACAGGCAGAGTTGTCGGGCAACCTGCGCGAGGGCATCCTGACCTCGGCCCGGCTGGTGCTGGACCGGCAGTTGCAGCTGGCCGCCAACGAGGTGGTCCGGGTCGGCGGGCGCTACACCGCGCTGAACCGGGTTGCCGCGTCATCGTGCAAGATCTGCCCCGGCGATTCGACACCGCTGTGGGAAATCCGGGCGCGGCGCGTGGTGCACGACCAGCAAGAGCGGCAGCTTTACTTCGACAATGCGCAGTTCCGCATCGCGGGCATTCCGGTGTTCTACATCCCGCGCCTGCGGATGCCCGATCCGACGCTGACGCGCGCTACCGGGTTCTTGTTGCCGAACCTGCGCAGCACCACGGGTCTGGGGTTCGGCATCAAGCTGCCCTACTTCATCCGGATCGGTGATCACCGTGATCTGCTGGTGACGCCCTACGTCACCGCCAAGCAGGGCCGATCGCTTGAACTGCGCTATCGCCAGGCGTTCCGGACCGGCGAGATTACCCTGACGGGCGCGCTGTCGCGCGACGATCTGCTGGCGGACCAAAGCCGGGGGTATGCGACGGCATCGGGCGCGTTCGACTTGCCGCGTGATTTCGAGCTGACCTTCGATGCCATCGCGGTCAGCGACCGGGGTTACCTGCTGGATTACGGCATTTCCGACCAAGATCGTCTCGACAGCCAGATCGCGATCACCCGCACCCGCCGCGACGCCTATGACCGCGCGGCGCTGACCGCGTTTCAGACCCTGCGCGAGGGCGAAAGCAACGAGACGCAGCCTTCTCTGGTGGCGGACGTCACGGTCAACCGGCGGTTCTCGCCGGCGTTTCTGGGCGGGACGGCGGGATTGCAGTTTCAGGGTTACGGCCACTACCGCCAGTCGGACGACGCCACGGACGACGACGGCGACGGCATTGCCGATGGCCGCGATCTGGCCCGGCTGTCGGTGCGGGGCGACTGGCGGCGCAACTGGACCGGGCCGGCGGGCGTACAGGTGGCCGCCCTCGCCGATGTGCGGGCGGACCTTTATGCGATCGGAGATGACGCCGCCTATTCCGGCCTGACCGAACAGACTTTTGCGGCGGCGGCGATCGAGCTGCGGTGGCCATGGGTCAAGACGACGACCCGCGGCGTGGGCCACGTGATTGAACCCGTCGTGCAGCTGGTGACCGCAAGCACGCGGTCGGGCCCGGTTCCGAACGAAGACAGCGTGCTGGTCGAGTTCGACGAGGGCAACCTCTTTTCGTTCAGCCGCTATCCGGGAGCCGATGCGACCGAAGACGGGCCCCGGCTGAACGTCGGCGTCAGCTATCTGCGCAACGATCCCTTGGGCTGGACACTGGGCCTGACCGCCGGGCGGGTGTTCCGGCAGGCACAGGACCCCGATTTCAGCGACGCGTCCGGCCTGACGGGGGTGACGTCGGACTGGCTCCTGGCGTTGCAGGTGCAGAACACCGGCCTGAGCCTGACGAACCGGGTGCTGTTCGACGATGACCTGACGGCGTCCAAGGGAGAGCTGCGGGTGGATTTCAACCGCAACCAGTATGCCGTGGCGGCCAGCTATGTCTACGTCGTGGCCGATCCGACAGAGAACCGGCCCGACGACACCGAAGAGCTGGTGGTCGATGCCGGGTATGACGTGAACGGGGCGTGGTCCACCAACCTGTCGACGCGCTATGATCTGGTGGCCGACCGTGCGACCAAGGCGGGGGTCGGCGTGACGTTCCAGAACGAATGCATCAACCTCAATCTTTCGCTCTCGCGTCGGTACACGTCCTCGACTAGTGTGCAACCGACCACGGATTTTGGCCTTTCGGTCGAGTTTCTGGGCATCAACGGCAACTCGGCACAGCTGGCCCGGCAGTGCCGACGGTAAGGAAAAAGGGCAAGGGTGCGGCAAGGATGGACATGCGACAGATGGGCGGGATCAAGGCTTGGGTGGTGTGGGGGGTGATGCTGGTGGCATCTGCCCTGTCGGCACAGGCGCAGGATCTGTTTACGCCGGTGGTGATCGTGAACGACCGTGCGATCACGCGCTACGAGCTGAACCAGCGGGTGCTGTTCCTGCAACTGCTGCGCCAGCCCGGCGACCTGACCCAGATCGCCACCGAAAGCCTGATCGACGAACGTCTGCAGCTGCAGGCGGCCGAATTCGCGGGGCTCGAACTGACGCCCGAGCAGATCACCGCCGGAATGACCACCTTCGCGGCGCAGGCCAACCTGTCGGCCGAAGAGTTCATCGCCGCCATCGGTCAGGGCGGTGTGGAGCCGCAAACGTTTCGCGATTTCGTCGAGGCCGGCCAGTCGTGGCGCGAGCTGATCCGGGCGAAATACGGCCCGCAGGTCCTGATCAGCGAAGCCGAGATCGACCGGGCCATCGCCGCCGGTCTGGCACCCGGCGGGCAGGTCGAGGTGCTTTTGTCCGAAATCGTCCTGCCGACCAACGGCAGCGTGGCGGGCGGCGATGCCATGGCGCTGGCGCGGCGCCTGAAGGCCGAAATCCGGACGGAAAGCGGGTTCGCCAATGCCGCGCTACTGAATTCCGTCGCCGACACGGCGTCGGCCCTGGGCCGGCTGGACTGGCAGCCGATCGACGCGCTGCCGTCGTCCGTTGCGGCCAACCTGCGCGCGTTGGAAGTCGGAGAGGTCAGCGAGCCTTTCTCCGTCGGCGGGGCGGTCGTGCTTTATTCCCTGCGCGGCATCCGGCAAAGCGGCGGCGAAGCCGCGACCACCCGGTCGCTGGACTATGCGCAACTGCTGCTGCCCGAAACTGCCGGCACCGCCGCCGAAGTCGCGCGCTTGCGGGCGGGCGTCGACACTTGCGACAGTCTTTACGGTCTGGCCCGTGGGCTGCCGGCCGACCAACTGACCCGGCAGACCCTGCCCGAAGCGCAGGTGCCCGCAGACATCAGCCGCGTGCTGGCGGGGCTGGACGCCAACGAGACGGATGCGTCGATCACGCGGGGCAGCGCGCGGGTGTTTCTGATGCTGTGCAGCCGCGCGCCGACCACCGAAGTGCCGGTGAACAGGGACGAGGTGCGCAACCGCCTGCTGAACGCCCGCCTGGCTGGTCAGGCCGAACTCTATCTGTCGGAACTTCGCGCCGAAGCGATCATCCGCACACCGTGACCACGCGTCTGCCCCTCGTGCTGACCTGTGGCGAGCCGGCCGGGATCGGACCCGAGCTGGCCCCGGCGGCCCGGACGGTTCTGGGCGGCGACGTGCCGTTCTTCTGGCTCGGCGACCCGGCGCATCTGCCGGCGGGCACCGCTATCGCGCTGATCGAGCGGGCCGCGCAGGCGCTGGATGTGCCTGCGGACCGGCTGCCGGTCATGGCGCATCCGTTTCCCGCGACGCAACGCGCAGGCATTGCCGAAGCGGCCAACGCGGCCAGCGTCGTTGCGGTCATCGCGCGGGCAGTCGAGCTGGTGCTGGCGGGTCAGGCGGCTGCCGTCTGCACGGCTCCGATACACAAGAAGGCCTTGCAGGACGGCGCGGGCTTTGCGTTTCCCGGCCACACCGAATATCTGGCCCATCTGGCGGGCGGTGTGCCAGTCGCGATGATGCTGGCCTGCGACGCACTGCGCGTCGTGCCGGTCACCATCCACATTCCCTTGCAGGCTGTCGCCGCCGCCCTGACCCCGGCGGTGCTGGAGCGGGCGCTGCGGATCACGCATGCCGCGCTGATCCGGGATTTCGGCATCGCGTCGCCCCGCATCGCCGTGGCCGGCTTGAACCCCCATGCCGGAGAAGGTGGTGCGATGGGGCACGAGGATCTGGACGTGATCGCGCCCGTCGTGCATCGCCTGCGCGCCGAGGGGATGACGGTCAACGGCCCGCTGTCCGCCGACACCCTGTTTCACCCGCGCGCGCGCGCCGGCTATGATGTCGCGGTCTGCATGTATCACGATCAGGCGCTGATCCCGATCAAGACGCTGGATTTCGACGGGGGCGTCAACGTGACGCTGGGCTTGCCTTTCGTGCGCACCTCGCCCGATCACGGCACGGCGTTTGACATCGCCGGGCGCGGCGTGGCGCGGCCCGACAGTCTGGTGGCGGCACTGCGGATGGCCTGGGGAATGGTGCGCATGCGGAGAGGGCAGACCGGGGGCCAGCCCCCGGACCCCCGGGATATTTGTGCCAATGCGAAAGGGGCGGGGTTTGGCAACGATTGACGGCCTGCCGCCCCTGCGCGAGGTGATCAAGACGCATGAACTGGTGGCCAAGCGGCAGCTGGGGCAGAACTTTCTGCTGGACCTGAACCTGACCGCCAAGATCGCGCGGATGGCGGGCGATCTGTCGGCGTGTGACGTGCTCGAGGTGGGCCCCGGTCCCGGCGGGTTGACGCGCGGGTTGCTGGTGGAAGGTGCGCGACACGTGGTGGCGGTGGAAAAGGACGCGCGCTGTCTGCCGGCGCTGGCAGAGATCGCGGCGGTCTATCCGGGGCGGTTGACCGTGGTGCAGGGCGATGCGCTGGCGGTCGATGTGCTGTCGCACCTGACGCCGCCGATCCGGGTGGTGGCCAACCTGCCCTACAACGTCGGCACCGAGTTGCTGATCCGCTGGCTGACACCGCCGGTCTGGCCGCCAGTCTGGCAGAGCCTGACGCTGATGTTCCAGCGCGAGGTGGCCGAACGCATCGTGGCGCGGCCCGGTGACAATCACTATGGCCGGCTCGCGCTGCTGGCCCAATGGCGCTGCGATGCAAGGATCGTCATGTCGCTGCCGCCCGAGGCGTTCACCCCGCCGCCGTCGGTCCATTCCGCGGTGGTTCATCTGACCGCCCTGCCCGAGGCCCGTTATCCGGCCAACGAGGCAACGTTGGGCCGGCTGACGGCGGCGGCTTTCAACCAGCGGCGCAAGATGCTTCGCTCGAGCCTGAAGGGACAGGCACCAGACATCGAGGATCACTTGCGCGCCGCGGGCATCATGCCGACGCAGCGCGCGGAAGAAGTGTCGCTGGAGGCGTTCTGCGCGCTGGCCCGCAGTCTGGATGCGGGCTGGGCGGGCTGATCAGCCTGCCGCTGCGCTGCCTACTCTGCGGCTTCGCGGGGCACGCCGCTGTCGGGTGCGGCGGGGCTGGCATCCCCGTCGACGGTCTTTTTCGGGGCACGGGGGCGACGTGCGCTGCTGGAGCGGGTTTTGGGCGCGGGTGCTGCACCGGGTTCTGCGCCTGGATCGGCAGCGGCGGGTTGGTCGGCCGGTTGGGCCGGCTCGGCAGCCGCCTGCGGGGCGGGGTCGCGCGCGGGTTTCGGGTCGCGGGGCGGACGGTTGGCGCGATGGCTCGGCGCCTCGGGAAGATCGACCAGACCCTGTTCGCGGTCGCTCGACAGGTCGATCACGTCATCGGGTTCGCTCTGAGGCTCGGCGTCGCGGGTCGACGCATAGTCCGCGCGGAAGTCGCTGCGGAACTCTCCACGGTCGGACCCGCGGTCATCGCGGCGCGGCTCGGTGCGGTCACGGTCCTGCCGGGGTTCAGTTCTTTGATCGGGGCGCTGGTCGGCTCGGGTATCGGTCCGCGCATCCTGGCGCTGGCCATCGCGATCGCGCTGGTTGTTCTGGTCGCGCTGGCCGTTCTGATCGCGCTGGCTGTTCTGGTCGCGCTGCCCGTTCTGGTCGCGCTGGCCGTTTTGCTCGCGCTGGCCGTTCTGGTCGCGCTGGTTGGCGTGGCCGCCGTTCGCAGCCTGACCGCCGTTCTGATTGCCGTTCTGATTGCCGTTCTGGCCGCCATTGGATTGGCCATTCTGGTTGCCGTTTTGGTTGCCGTTCTGCGGCTGGAACTGCTGGCGGCTTTCCTGCTCGGCGGCAAGCTCGCGGTTCGCTTCGCCCAGCATCCGGGTGTAGTGTTCTGCGTGTTGCAGGAAATTCTCGGCCGCCACGCGGTCGTTCGACAACTGCGCATCCCGCGCGAGGAACAGATACTTCTCGATGATCTGTTGCGGCGTGCCGCGCACCTTGCCCTCGGGGCCGGAGCTGTCGAAAACGCGGTTGATGATGTTGCCGAGCGTGCGCGGGCGGTTCGTCTTGGAACGCGAACGGGACTTGGAAGAGCGCATGTTGTCCTTTGATCCAGATGATCTGGCTATGACCGGGCACCTGCGCCCTTTGGCGCTTGGAATTGGCGAGCGGTAGCTGCTTTGCGTGAGGGGAGCCGAGTGCCCCGCCCTTCGCGCCACTTGGTCTAATCACACGGCACGGGATCGGGCAAGAGTTTTCTCACAAAACCGGTGCGATCACGCGGCGGCGCGTCCCGAAACCACCCGGTCCCGGCCATCCAGATCGGGCAGGATGGCGATCGCTTGCAGGCCCGCATGCCGGAACATCGCCGCGACCGCCTGCCCCTGCGTCGGCCCGATTTCGACCAGAAGACGGCCCGAGGGCGTCAGATGCGCGCCCGCCCCCGCCGCGATGGCGCGGTAGGCGTCCAGCCCGTCACCGCCCGGTGTCAGCGCCATCTGCGGCTCCCACAGCCGGACATCGGGGGCGAGGCCTTCCATCTCGTCCGCCGCGATGTAAGGCGGGTTCGACACGATCAGATCGAACGCTCCCGACACGCCTTGCAGCCAATATGCCTGCTGCAGTGTCGCGCGCGATTGCAGACCCAGCTGCTGGCGGTTCTGTTCTGCCACAGCCAGTGCGGCGGGCGACAGATCGGTGCCGAGCCCGGTGGACGCAGGTCGTTCTGCCAGCAAGGTCAGCAGGATACAGCCCGTCCCGGTGCCAAGATCCAGCACCGTGGCAAACGGGGCGGTCAGGGCGGTGGCGATCAGGGTTTCGGTTTCGGGTCGCGGGTCCAGCACGTCGGGCGTGACCCGGAACGAGCGGCCCCAGAACAGCCGGTGGCCCAGGATCTGCGCGATCGGCTGGTGCTGCGCGCGCGCCGCGACCAGCGGGTCGAACGCTGCGACGGTGGCCGGGTCCAGATCGTCGGCCAGGTGCAGCGTCAGGCGGTCCGGTGCGATCCCCATTGCATGCGCCAGCAGGGCGCGCGCATCCCGCGCCGCATCCGGAACCCCGGCGTCGCGCAGCCGGGGCACCGCCGCGCGCAGCGCATCGGCACCCGTCATCCGTCCATCTCGGCCAGTCGGGCCGCCTGATCGTGCGAGGTCAGCGCGTCGATGATGCCGCCCAGATCGCCCTGCATGATCTTGTCGAGCGAATAGAGCGTCAGGTTGATCCGGTGGTCGGTCATCCGGCCTTGCGGAAAGTTGTAGGTGCGGATGCGTTCGGACCGATCGCCGGAGCCCACCTGCGACTTGCGGTCGGCGGCACGGGCCGAATCCACTCGATTGCGCTCCAGATCATAAAGCCGGGCGCGCAGGACCTGCATCGCCAGTTCCTTGTTGCGGTGCTGCGACTTTTGGGCCGACGTGACGATGATGCCGGTCGGCAGGTGAGTAATGCGCACCGCCGAATCGGTGGTGTTCACGTGCTGCCCCCCGGCGCCCGACGCCCGCATCGTGTCGATGCGGATGTCCGAGGCGGGGATCTGCAGATCCACCTCTTCGGCCTCGGGCAGGACGGCAACCGTGGCCGCGGACGTATGGATGCGGCCCTGCGCCTCGGTTTCCGGGACGCGCTGCACGCGGTGCACGCCGGATTCGTATTTCAGCCGGGCAAAGGCGCCGCGTCCGCGCACGGCGGCGCTGACCTCTTTGATGCCGCCCAGGTCGCTGTCCTGCTGTTCGAGGATCTCGAACGACCAGCCCATCGCGTCGGCATGGCGCTGATACATGCGCAGCAGGTCGGCGGCGAAGAGGGCGGCCTCGTCGCCCCCGGTTCCCGGACGGATTTCGAGGATCGCGGGCCGGACGTCGTCGGCGTTGCGCGGCAGCAGAGCGACGCGCAGCGTCTGCTCCATTTCGGGAATGCGCGCCTTGAGACGGGGAATCTCGTCTTCGGCGAGGCCACGCATTTCGGGATCGGCCAGCATGGCTTCGGCTTCGGTCAGATCGTCGAGCGCGCGCCGGTAGGCGGCGATTTCATCAACGACGGGCTTCAGGTCGCTGTATTCACGACTAATTTCGGCAATTTCGGCCGGCTGGGCACCCGCGTTGAGACGGGCTTCGAGAAACTCGAAGCGCTGGGTGATCTGGGCGAGTTTGTCTAAGGGGACCATGGGGGGGGTTTGGCGATTTGGCCGGGGGCGGTCAAGGGGCTGCCGCCGGGGGGGTGACACCCCCCGCCCCCCCGGGGTTGTTTTTGAAAAAAAAAATGGGGTGCAAAAAACGGAAACACAACCCCCCCACCAAATTGAATC
>JANNNU010000102.1:0-8503 GCA_031398695.1 Paracoccaceae bacterium
CGCAATGGCTTTCGCCGTCACTACCTCCGAAATCCGCAACCCGGATGGCAAGGTGGTCTTCCGCAACGAAGCGGTGGAAGTTCCCGAGGGCTGGAGCCAGGTCGCCTCCGACGTGCTCGCCCAGAAGTATTTCCGCAAGGCCGGTGTTCCCGCGGCCCTGAAGCGGGTCAAGGAAAAGGGCGTTCCTGAGTTTCTCTGGCGCTCGGTCCCTGATGAAGACGCGCTCGCGAAGCTTCCCGAAGGCGACCGGATCGTGGGCGAAACCTCGGCCAAGCAGGTCTTCGACCGTCTGGCAGGCGCCTGGGCCTATTGGGGCTGGAAGGGCGGCTATTTCACCGTTGAGGCCGACGCGCAGGCCTATTACGACGAAATGCGCTTCATGCTGGCCCGCCAGATGGCCGCGCCGAACTCGCCGCAGTGGTTCAACACCGGCCTGCACTGGGCCTATGGCATCGACGGCCCGTCGCAGGGCCACTACTACGTCGATTTCCAGTCGGGCGAGTTGACCAAATCGACCAGCGCCTACGAACACCCCCAGCCGCACGCCTGCTTCATCCAGTCGGTCAAGGATGACCTTGTCGGTGATGGCGGCATCATGGACCTGTGGGTGCGCGAGGCGCGGCTGTTCAAATACGGCTCGGGCACCGGCACCAACTTTTCATCCCTGCGCGGCGAAGGCGAAAAGCTTTCGGGCGGCGGCAAATCCTCGGGCCTGATGGGCTTTCTGAAGATCGGTGACCGTGCTGCGGGCGCTATCAAATCCGGCGGCACCACGCGGCGCGCGGCGAAAATGGTGATCTGCGACATGGATCACCCCGACATCGAGGCGTTCATCAACTGGAAGGTTATCGAGGAACAAAAGGTCGCCAGCCTCGTCGCCGGTTCTAAATCTCACGAGGCCCGCCTGAACGACATCTTCGCCGCGATCAAGTCGTGGGACGGCACAATTGCCGATGCGACTGACGCGACCAAGAACCCGGCGCTGAAAGCCGCGATCAAGGCCGCGAAAAAGGCCCTGATCCCCGATACTTACACCTTCCGCGTGCTGCAGTACGCCCGGCAAGGCTTCACATCCATCGAATTCCCCACCTACGACGTGGACTGGGATTCCGAGGCCTACATCACCGTCTCCGGCCAGAACTCCAATAACTCGGTCCGCGTGACCGACGCCTTCCTGCAGGCGGTCCGCGATGACGCCGACTGGGCGCTGATCCGCCGAACCGATGGCAAAACCTCCAAATCCATCAAGGCGCGCGACCTGTGGGATCAGGTCGGCCACGCCGCCTGGGCCTGCGCCGATCCGGGCATCCAGTTTCACGACACGGTCAACGCCTGGCACACCTGCCCCGAAGACGGCGCGATCCGGGGGTCGAACCCCTGTTCGGAATACATGTTCCTCGATGACACCGCCTGCAACCTGGCGTCGATGAACCTGCTGACCTTCTTCAAGGCCGACAAGTTCGACGTCGAAGGCTACATGCATGCCACGCGCCTGTGGACGGTCACGCTGGAAATCTCGGTGCTGATGGCGCAATTCCCGTCGCAGGAAATCGCGCAACTCAGCTACGAATTCCGCACTCTGGGGCTGGGTTATGCCAACATCGGCGGTCTTCTGATGAACATGGGCCTCGGCTATGACTCTGCCGAAGGCCGCGCCCTCTGCGGGGCCCTGACCGCGCTTATGACCGGCGTTTCTTATGCAACCTCTGCCGAAATGGCGGGAGAACTCGGCGCGTTCAAAGGCTATGCCCGCAACCGTGACCACATGCTGCGAGTGATCCGCAACCACCGCGCCGCCGCCTATGCGAAAACCGACTACGAAGGCCTCAACGTCAACCCAGTTGCCCTCGACGCCGCCAACTGCCCCGACCAACGCCTTGTTACCCTAGCCAAATCCGCCTGGGACGAGGCTTTGACCCTCGGCGAGCAGCACGGATTTCGCAACGCGCAGACCACCGTGATCGCCCCGACCGGTACCATCGGCCTGGTGATGGACTGCGACACCACCGGCATCGAGCCCGACTTCGCGCTGGTGAAGTTCAAGAAGCTGGCCGGTGGCGGTTATTTCAAGATCATCAACCAGTCGGTCCCGGCAGCGCTTGAAAAGCTGGGCTACTCGACCAGCCAGGCCGCCGAAATCGTGGCCTATGCCGTCGGCCACGGCTCGATCGGCAACTGCCCGGGCATCAACACCACCAGCCTGATCGGTCACGGCTTCGGCGCGCGCGAACTGGAGAAGATCGACGCCGCGTTGCCCTCCGCCTTCGACATCCGGTTCGTGTTCAACCAGTGGACGCTGGGCGTCGATTTCTGCAAGGGCACGCTCGGCATCCCCGAAGACAAGCTGAACGACCCGACCTTCGACCTCTTGCGCCACCTCGGCTTCAGCAAGGCGCAGATCGACGCTGCCAACGACCACGTCTGCGGCACGATGACCCTCGAAGGCGCGCCGTTCCTGAAAAAGGAACACTACAGCGTCTTCGATTGCGCCAACCCCTGCGGCAAGACCGGCCAGCGCTATCTTTCGGTCGACAGCCACATCTACATGATGGCCGCCGCGCAATCGTTCATTTCTGGCGCGATCTCAAAGACCATCAACATGCCGAACTCGGCCACCATCGAGGAAACGCTGGCGGCCTATGAACTGTCGCACTCGCTCGGCATCAAGGCGAACGCGCTTTACCGCGACGGCTCGAAGCTCTCGCAGCCGCTGGCTTCGGCCCTGGTCGAAGATGACGAGGACGCCGAAGAGGCGATGGCATCCGGCTCGCAGCAGGAAAAGGCCGTCGTGCTGGCCGAAAAGATCGTCGAAAAGATCTATCTCAAGGAAATCGTCCGCAGCCACCGCGAAAAGCTGCCCGAACGCCGCAAGGGCTACACCCAAAAGGCCATCGTCGGCGGGCACAAAGTCTATTTGCGCACCGGCGAATACAAGGACGGCACTCTGGGCGAGATCTTCATTGACATGCACAAGGAAGGTGCTGGCTTCCGCGCCATGATGAACAACTTCGCCATCGCGATCTCGGTCGGCCTGCAATACGGCGTCCCGCTGGAAGAGTTCGTCGAGGCCTTCACCTTCACCCGGTTCGAGCCCGCAGGCATGGTGCAGGGCAACGACAGCATCAAGAACGCAACTTCGATCCTTGACTACATCTTCCGCGAACTGGCGGTCAGCTACCTCGACCGGACCGACCTCGCCCATGTCAAACCGACCGGGGCCAGCTTCGACGACCTGGGCCGCGGCGAGGAAGAGGGCAAGCCGAACTTCTCGGAAGTGTCCGAAAAGGCCGCGTCGCGCGGGCTGGAGGTGCTCAAGCAGATCAGCTCGACCGGCTACCTGCGCAAGCGCCTGCCGCAGGAACTGGTGGTGCTGCAAGGCGGCATGGGCGCGCAAGCCTATGCCAACGGCACCGACCCGGTTGCCACGCTGAACATGCTGATGCCGCAAGCCGCCGGCTTCCGCGAGACCGGGGCCACCTTCCAAGGCGCGACCGCCCTGGCCACCGGTACCGTTGGCATGGACGCCCGGACCAAGGCCAAGATGCAGGGCTACGAGGGCGACCCCTGCGGCGAGTGCGGCAACTACACGCTGGTGCGCAACGGCACCTGCATGAAATGCAACACCTGCGGTGGGACGAGCGGGTGTAGCTGAACTTAAGGGACGGTCGCGGCTGCCTCGGATGAGGTAGTCTCGATCTGGGTTGCAAAAGAAAAACGCCGGTTCCTGTCAGGAGCCGGCGTTCTCGTTTGGATCGGTGTGACGCTGCAGCCGATGGCGCGTGATTGCCGGGCGCGGGGTCCGCGATCAGGCGACCGTGCCGAACGTCTTTTCGACCGTGTCGCGGTGCACCCGGTATGCTGCGTCGCTGCGCGAGATCAGCGAATAGAACATCGGCACGACGAACAGCGTAAAGAACGTGCCGATCAGCAGACCGGTAAAGATCACGAGCCCCATCGCCTGCCGCGCCGCGGCGCCGGCGCCCTCGGCGATGATCAGCGGCACGACGGCCAGAGCCATGGCCGCGGTCGTCATCAGGATCGGACGCAGACGCGTCTTGGCGGCTGCGACGATGGCCTGGTGCCGGGTCATGCCGAGCTCGCGCTGCTGGTTGGCAAATTCCACCATCAGGATGCCGTGCTTGGTGATCAGGCCGATCAGCGTGATCAGGCCCACCTGCGTGTAGATGTTCAGCGTGCTGAGGCCGAAGTACAGCGGCAGCACCGCGCCGAAGATCGACAACGGAACCGACATCATGATGATGAACGGATCGCGGAAGCTTTCGAACTGCGCCGCCAGCACCAGATAGATCACCACAAGCGCCGCCGCGAAGGCCAGCAGGATGGTGTTGCCTTCGGTCTTTTCCAGCCGCGACTGGCCCGAATAGTCGACGAAGAACCCGTCCGGCAGAACCTCGGCCGCGATCCGCTCCAGCTCGGCCAGCGCCACGCCCGACGACAGGCCGGGCATCGGCAGCGCCGACAGGGTCGCCGCGTTCAACTGGTTGAACTGCTCGATCGACGCCGCGGTGACGCCGGGGTTCAGCGACACGACCGACGACAGGGGCACCATGGCCCCCGATCCCGACCGCACGAAGAACTCGGTCAGCTTCTCGGGGTTGTCGCGCCAGATGTCGGGCACCTGCGTGATGATGTCGTAGCTGTTGGAATCGCGGTCGAACTGCGCCACCGCACCGCCGCCGACCAGAAGGCCCAGCGTGTTGCCGATCTCGCTGACCGCCACGCCCAGGTTTGCGGCCCGGTCGCGGTCGATCACCACGCGCACCTGCGGCGCATCGAACGACAGGCTGTTCTGCAGCACGATGAACATGCCGCTGGCCATCGCCTTCAGCCGGTTCTCCTCTGCGATCTCGAACACCCGTTCCGGGGCATGGATCGATTGCAGCACCATCGACACCGGCAGCCCACCCCCTGCACCGGGCAACGACGGCGGCGCAAAGACATAGCCCTGCAAGCCCGGCGCGCCATCGAGGCTGCCCTGGATCTCGGTCTGCAGCTCGGCTTGGCTGCGGTCGCGATCGGACCAGTCCTTCAACGCCCAGATGTAGAACCCGCTGTTCGTCGCCCCTCCGGACCCCACGATGGAGAATGAGGTGCGCACCTCGTCGATGTCGCGGGTGCGGGCCGAGATGTTGTCTGTGAAGGCGGCGGTATAATCCAGCGTGGCATAGCGCGGCCCGTTCAGGATCGCGAACAGCGCACCCGAATCCTCTTCCGGCGCCAACTCGCTTGACGTGTTGCCAAACATGAACCCGGTCGCCCCCAAGAGCGCCAGCACCATCAGCATCGTGACCGGGCGATAGTCCAGCGACGACGAGACCCGCCGTTCATACCAGTTCGCCAGCCCGTTCAGCACGCGGTCGACAGTGCGCTGGAACCGGCCGGGATTGCCGTGCGGCAGCAACAGCCGTGCCGACATCGCCGGGGTGATCGTCAGTGCCACGATACCCGAAATCACCACCGATCCGGCGAGCGTCAAGGCGAACTCGGCAAACAGCGACCCGGTCAGCCCGCCGGTAAAGGCCAGGGGCGCCAGCACCGCGGCCAGCGTGATCGTCATGGCGACGACCGGACCGGTGATTTCCTTCATCCCCTTGATCGACGCGGCGGCGGGCGTCATGCCGTCTTCGATGTGGCGGTGGATGTTTTCGACCACCACGATCGCATCGTCCACAACCAGTCCGATGGCCAGCACCATCGCCAGCAGCGTCAAAAGGTTGATCGAATACCCCAGCGCCAGCATCACCGTGCACACGCCGATCAGCGACAGCGGAATGGTGACGATCGGCATGGCGACCGACCGGAACGATCCCAGAAACAGCAAGATGACCACGACCACGATCGCCATGGCTTCGGCGATGGTCTTGAACACCTCTTCGATCGAGGCGGAAATCGTCTCGGTCGAATCGTAGACGAGATCGATCGTCATGCCTTGCGGCAGCGTCTGGACCAGCGCGGGCAGTTCGGTGCGCAGGTTCCCTGCGACGTCCAGCTGGTTCTCGCCCGGTGCCGGAATGATGCCGATGAACGTCCCGGGTTCGCCGTCGAAGGTCACGACCGCATCGGTTTCCCCCGACGCAAGCTCGATCCGGGCCACGTCGCGCAGCCGCACCACGCCATTGCTGCCCTGCACCAGCGGCAGTGCGCCAAAGGCCTCGGCTGTCTGGATCGTCGACTCCAGCGTCAGCGAATAGGCAAAATATTCGTTTTCGGTCTTGCCGGGGGCGGAGAGGAAGTTGGACGACCGGATGGCCGCCAGCACTTCCGACGCCGTCACGCCGCGTGCCGACAGGGCCAGCGGGTCGAGCCAGACGCGCATCGCATATTCCGAGGCGCCAAGGATTTCCATTTGCGCCACGCCGTCGATGTTGGTGATCCGCGGGCGCACCACCCGCTCCAGATATTCGGTCAGCTGTTCCGCCGTCATGTTGGGGTTCTGCACGGCCAGATACATCAGCGCGAACGTCTGCCCGGTGCCCTTGACGATCACCGGATCATCCGATTCCGCCGGCAGCTGCCCTCGCACCTGCTGCACCTTCGACATGACTTCGGTCAGCGCGATGTCGGGGTCGGCGCCCAGCTGCATCTGCACCGTCACGACCGAGGCCGACGGGCGGGACTGGCTGGTGATGTAGTCGATGTTTTCGGTGGTCGAAACGGCCGACGCGATGGGTGCTGTGATGAAGCCCTGGATCAGGTCGGGGGCTGCACCCGGATAGGTCGTCGTGATGGTGACGACGGTCTCTTCGACCTCGGGGTATTGCCGGACCGGCAGGTTGAAAACCGCCGCGAGTCCCAGAAACAGGATCAGCGCCGCAAGCACGGTCGACAGGACGGGGCGGCGGATGAAGATTTCGGAAAAGTGCATTGCGGCCCCCTATTCGCCGGCGGGGGCGTCAAGCGCCACCGAGTCGTCGATCTGGACTTTTGCCCCGTCGGTCAGCCGGTTCTGGCCCGAGGTCACGATCTGCTGACCCGCCTCGATGCCCTCGATCACCTCGATCCGCGCGCCCGACCGCCGGCCCAGCAGGACGAACACCTGATCGACCACCAGCTCGCCTTCGGCCTCGCCGGGCTGCACCACATAGACCGAATCGCCGTAGAGCGTCGAACTGACGGCGGTTTGCGGCAGGGCGATCACGCCTTCCTCGGTCGGGAGCGCGATGCGCACCCGCAGGAACTGGCCGGGGTAAAGCTTGTCCAGCGGCAGATCGACTTCGGCCCGCACCGACACCAGACGCGAATTCGGATCGACCCGCGGTTCGATCGCGATGATGCGACCCTTGGCGTTCAGATCGCCCACTTCGGTCGTGACCGTGATTTCACGACCCAGCGCCAGCGCGCTGATCTGCTGTTCGGGCACGGCGAAATCCACGCGCATCTGGCTCAGGTCCTGCAACGTGGCAAAGATGGTGCCGGGGGTCACATACTGACCGACCTCGATCTGCGAGATCCCGATTATGCCGGCGAACGGCGCGGTCATCCGCTTGCTGTCGAGCGCGGTCTGCACCTGGGTGACTTCGGCCCGCGCGCTTTGGGTCTGCGCTTCGGCGGTTTCGACGGTGTTGGCCGCGCTGACGCCGCGCGCGCTCAGCGTTTCGCTGCGCCGCTGCTCGGTCTGCGCCACGCCCAGACCCGCCTCTGCCGCGGCCAGAGACGCCTTTTCGCTGTCGTCGTCGATCTGGACCAAGGGCTGGCCTTCGGTCACCGCATCGTTCGCCGTGAACAGGATTTCACGCACCAGCCCGCCGGATTCGATCGCCAGATCGACCCCGCGCGCCGATAGCGCGGTGCCGATGGCGTCGATGCCGGGCTCCCACGTTACGGCTTCGACCGTCTCGGCGGTGACCGGCACCGGCGGCGGAACCATGCCGGACAGGAACTGCGCGATCATCCCGTCGCGGAAGTATTTGAACCAGACAATCCCGCCCACCACCAAACCAAGAACGAAGACTGCGATCAAAAGCCGCTTGAACATGGGATTGCTCCATTGTGGGACGTTTCGACCGGGATGAACAGCACGGGTTGCCCTGTGAGTGGACCGACGAGTTCACTTAGTCAATCTTCGAACGCTGCAATTGCTCGCTCTCGCGCTCGCTTTTTCGTGCGCGACGGCGGTTTCGGGGCATTTTTGGAAACACCGCCACACCAAGGCGCCTTGGCTGCCGATGCCAAGGACCGGCGCGCCATCAGCCGGGGCGTTGTGTAGACAGATGCGTCGGGCAATGCTCGCCAGAGTCCAGCACCGGGATCATCCGTGACCAGATGCCGATGTTCTGGTCCACGAATTCCTGTCCGACAACCCGTGCGGTCCGCGCCCTGGCGTCGCCCTTCAGCCGCTCCAGCCCGTCTCGCGCCCGAACCCGGTACCACGCATGACGGGATACCGCCTGCCCGTCCACGAACCCGGTGGCCGCCATCGCGTCCAGATAGCGCTGCGGGGTTGCCATTCCGAAATCCAGACCCTCGGCCGCGATATAGTCGG
>JANNNU010000151.1:0-34196 GCA_031398695.1 Paracoccaceae bacterium
CGAGGCGGCATCCGTTCTCGGCCTGTCCGAAGGCACCATCGCCTGGCGGATGTCCGAGGTAAAGAAACGCCTGCGCGCCATCGCGGCCGAGGAGGCAAGATGACAAACGATTTCAAGGACTTGCGCGCAGCCCTGCGCGCCACCCCCGCCGCCGATCCGGCCGCCAAGGCCGAGGCCAGCGCGCTGGCGATGAAGAATTTCGACGCCCTCCAAGGATCGCCCGTCGCCCCGCGTCCCACTGCAGAACCCGCACGCCGCGGGTTTCTGACAGGAGCACGCACTATGCTGAAATCCCTCACCTCTCGCCCGATTCTCGCGGCGACCACGTCCGTCGCCGCCCTAGCCTGCAGTCTTGTTCTGGTCTTGCCGCTTGCCCAGAAACCCCTTACCGCACCCACTCTCGATCCCGTGGCTGAGACCCGCGAGGAAGCCCCCCCTACCCCGCAGGCACCCCCCCGCGACACCCTCGCCCTGACCGAAGCCGCCCCCGAACCCGTCTCCCCCGCTCCCCTGACCCGCAGCAAACAGGCCCCCGCCGCCGCAGCGCGGGAATTGGCGGCAGAAAGCGGCACGGTTGTTACCGACAACGCGATCACCTCGCCGATTGCCGATGCGGAACAGGATCTTGGCCGCATCGCCCCACCGCTGCCCAACACCGAAGCCTTTGCCAACGCAAACGCCAACCCGGTCAGGGTGACCACCGAAACCCCGGTGTCCACCTTCTCTATCGACGTCGATACCGCCTCCTACGCCATTATTCGGTCGTCGCTGAACGCAGGCCAAAGGCCCGACCCTGCCGCGGTGAGAATCGAGGAGATGGTGAACTACTTCCCCTACGCCTACCCCGCGCCCGAAGCCGACCCGTTCCGCGCCACCATCGGCACCCTGACAACGCCCTGGAACCCCGGCACGCAACTGGTCCACATCGCGCTGCAAGGCCGCCTGCCCGCCCTCGCGGACCGCCCCCCGTTGAACCTCGTGTTCCTGATCGACACCTCAGGCTCGATGGACGAGCCGAACAAACTGCCGCTTCTGAAGCAGTCGCTCCGCCTCCTGCTGGGCCAACTGCGCCTCGAAGATCAGGTCGCCATCGTCGCCTATGCCGGATCGGCGGGCGAAGTCCTGCCCCCCACCCCGGCCCGCGACAGTGCCAGGATCCTGACCGCGCTCGACGATCTGTCGGCGGGCGGCGCAACCGCCGGGGCCGAAGGGCTGGCGCTGGCCTATCAGATCGCCGCTTCCATGACCACCGAAGGCGAGGTCAGCCGCATCCTGCTCGCGACCGATGGCGACTTCAACGTGGGCGTTTCCGACCCCGACGGGCTGGAGGCCTATGTCGCCCGCAACCGCGATACCGCCTTTCTGTCTGTGCTCGGCTTTGGGCGCGGCAATCTGGATGATGCCACGATGCAGGCCCTGGCGCAGAACGGCAACGGCACGACGGCCTATATCGACACGCTGGCCGAAGCGCAGAAAACCCTTGTCGATCAGATGACCGGCGCGTTGTTCCCCATCGCCGGCGACGTGAAGATCCAGGTCGAATGGAACCCCGTACGCGTCGCCGAATACCGCCTGATCGGCTATGAAACCCGGGCGTTGGCGCGCGAGGATTTCAACAACGACCGGGTGGACGCGGGCGACATCGGCGCGGGCCATCAGGTGACCGCGCTCTATGAAATCACGCCGCCGGGCAGCCCAGCCCTGCGCAACGATCCGCTGCGGTATGGCACGGCGACCGCCACCCCCGACTCCCGCGAACTCGGCTTCCTGCGCCTGCGATACAAGGAACCCGGCTCCGACACCTCAATCCTGTCCGAAACCCCGATCACCGACGCTCCGGCATCGTCGGAGGCCAGTTTCGCCGCTGCCATCGCGGGGTTCGGTCAGTTGCTGCAAGGCTCGACCTTTCTCGGCGACTGGGGCTGGGATCAGGCCATCGCCCTGGCGGCAGCCCATCGCGGCGACGACCGGTTCGGCTACCGCGTCGAGGCCGTCACCCTGATGCGCCTCGCGCAAAGCCTGTCGGCGCAGTAGAGGGCCGGTCGCAAGCACATCCGCATGAAAAAGGCCCCGGCGCGATCCGGGGCCTTCCTGTCTTGCCGTGCATCCGGCGATCAGGCGGTGTGCTCGACCGCCTTCACCTCGACATTGCCGCCACGGGCGATCTCGATCCGGCGCGGCTTCAGCGCTTCGGGCGTCTCGCGCACCAGGTCGATGTGGAGCATGCCGTTTTCATGCCCGGCACCCGTCACCCGCACATGATCGGCCAACGCAAAGCGCCGCTCGAAGGCGCGGGTCGCAATGCCGCGGTGCAGATAGCTTTTGGCCTGATCCTCGGGGGCCTTGCGGGCCGAGACGTGCAGCGCGCCGTCCTTGACTTCGACCGAAAGCTCGTCCGGCGCGAATCCGGCCACGGCGATCGAGATGCGGTAAGCATCGCCGTCGAGCTTTTCGATGTTGTAGGGCGGGTAGGTGGGTTGTGCGACCTCCGAGGTCAGCACGCGGTCCATCACGTCGGCGATGCGGTCAAAGCCGACAGTTGCCCGGTAGAGCGGGGTAAAATCATAGCTGCGCATGGTCATCCTCTTTCAAGCGATGTGTATCGTCCGCCCCGAAGGGCCGGACAGGAACGCCCCGGCCCGTCATGGCATCCGGGGACGCTGTTGATTTGGGAAGCGCAAAACGCCGTTTCAAGAGGCCGCTTAGGGCGCGGGTTTCACGAATTTCGCGCCGCCACCGACCCCGCCCGACAATAGGCGGACCGCCGAAGTGCCGGTGCGCGACACGCCTTGCGCATCGGCCAGTTCGGCGCGCAGGGCCGCCAACGGCTCTGCCAGCGACGTGCCAAGAGCCACGTCCTGCCCATCGACCTCGGCCTTGGCCGACACCACCGACACGACCTTGGCCACCCCGTCCCGGATGACAAAGATCGGCGCGCCCGACGATCCGAAATCCACGCTGCACGACAGGATCAGAACCCCCGGTTCGCGCGCCATGACGTGGCAGACCTCTTGCAGCGACGGGGCTTCGGCACGATCCTGCCCATACGACACGACCCCCACCTCGTCGCCCTTCTGCGGCCGCGCGTCGACCTCGAACGGGTGGACCGACGGCAGGCGGATCGGCTGATCGAGTTGCAGTACCGCGATGTCGAAGGCCACCCGGTCCAAGCTGTCAAGCCCGGCGTAGACATAGTCCGGATGAGCGACCGCATGGCGCACGCCACGGTATGCAATCGCGCGGCCGTTGCGCCAGCCGGCGAGAAACTCCATGTCGCCTGCCACCACGCGCGCACCGGTTTCCTTGTCGAACAGGCAATGGGCGGCCGTCAGAACCAGATCCGCGGCGATCAGCGCCCCGGTGCAGAAACCGCGGTCGCCCAGGTTGATCCGCCCGACCGCCTCCCAGCCCCGCGTGTCGTCACCGGTCTGCAACGCACGCAGCCGTGATTCCTGCGCCGCGGCCGGCAGTCCCAGCAGCAGGCAAACCAGACCGACACGTGCAAGCATGTTACCTCCTGTAGCCGGTCGTCCGCATGACCCGTCCGCGGATATTCCACGCGGGTCGCGAGGTGTGAAACCCCCTGCGCGGCCCTCGCGCCATTCTGCGTCGAGCTAGCCACGCACTGCGGCATATTTGTGACTAGACCGCGCCCAGCCCGCGCGGCTTCGGTCCCCCGGTTGCCCAGTCCAGCAACTCGACCGTGTGCACGACCGGCACCCCGATGCCCGATCCGATCTGCATCATGCAGCCGATGTTGCCGGCGGCGATCACGTCGGGTCGCACCGCCGCCAGCGTCGCGACCTTGCGGGCCTTCAGCTGTCCCGAAATCTCGGGCTGCAACAGGTTGTAGGTCCCGGCAGACCCGCAGCACAGATGACTATCGGCAGGCTCAACGACCGTGAACCCGACCCGTTTCAGCAGGTCCTTGGGGGCAGTCTTGATCTGCTGGCCATGTTGCAGCGAACAGGCCGCGTGATAGGCCACCCGCAGACCCTTCGGCGGTCCCGCCGGCAGGCCAAGCTGCACCAGCACCTCGCTGACATCCAGCGCCAGCGCCGCCACCTCGGCCGCATCCTCCGCCAGCGGATCGCCGCGAAACATGTGGCCATAATCCTTGATCGTCGTGCCGCAGCCGCTGGTATTGATCACGACCGCGTCCAGCCCGTCCGCCCGCCGCTCTGCGATCCACGCCCGGATGTTGGCGGCGGCCGAAGCATGGCTTTGCGCGCTCTTGCCCATGTGATGCGTCAGGGCCCCGCAGCACCCCGCGCCCCGCGCCACCACAACTTCGCAGCCAAGCCGCGTCAGCAGCCGGATCGTCGCATCATTGATGTCGGTGTTCAGCGCCTTCTGGGCGCAGCCGGTCATCAGCGCCACGCGCATCCGCCGCGGCCCCTGCGCGGCAAACACCTGCGCGTCGTCGTTTCGGCTAACCGGCGGAATGACCGCCGGTGCCATCGCCAGCATGGCGCGCAGCCGCGCATCCGGCAGCAAGAACGCCAGCGGCCGCGCGATCCTCGCCCCCAGCAGAGCAAGCCGGAACCGCATCGGATAGGGGATGACGGCCGCCAGAACCGCCCGCAGCGCCCGGTCCATGAAGGGCCGCCGGTAGGTCGACTCGATGTACTCGCGCGCCTGATCGACCAGATGCATGTAATGCACGCCGCTGGGGCAGGTCGTCATGCACGCGAGGCACGACAGGCACCGGTCGATGTGCTTGACAGTCTTCGCATCCGCCGGCCGGCCGGTCTCCAGCATCTCCTTGATCAGATAGATCCGCCCTCTGGGGGAATCCAGTTCGTCGCCCAGCACCTGATAGGTCGGGCATGTCGCCGTGCAGAACCCGCAATGCACGCAGGACCGCAGGATTTCGTTGGCGCGTGCGGTCTTCGGGTCCGCCAGCTGCGCTTCGGTGAACGTCGTCTGCATCAGCCCATCAACCCCGTGTTCAAGATGCCGCGCGGATCGAACGTGGCCCGCAGCCCCGCCGCCAGACATGCCACCGCGGGTGCCTCGGGGTGAAACGCCACCCCCGCGCCGCGAACCAGCGTGGCATGACCGCCCAACGCGGCCGCCCGCCCGCGCAGATCGCCGGCCCCACGATACCAGACCAGCCCGCCCCCCCAGTCCAGCAGCGCGGCACCCTCCAGCCCCACCAGCAGCGCAACCGCGTCGGACGGCTTGACCGACACCCGCCACACCGGCGCACCTGCCAGACCGTCTGTCAGCCCTTCTTCCGGCCCGTCGACCGACTGCAAAGGCAAGACATCCCGAACCTCGCGCCACAACGCGGCGCTCGCCGCTCCGGTCACCACCTGCCAGTCCCCCCCCAGATGCGCCGCCAGCCGCTCTGACCGGTAGGCCACGGAACCGGCCATGCCTTCCAGACGCAGCCGTACCGCGCCAGCACACCACGCCGCACCCGACAGATCGTAGGGCGAGCCCAATCCCGCCGCCATCGCCGCCACGGCAGGCCCGATCGCCATCGGCGCGCTCAGGGTCGCCTCCGCCTCGGGCACCGCCTGCACCTTGACGCTGACTTCGCTGATCACCCCCAGGGTCCCCCAGGACCCGGCCAGCAGCTTGACGAGGTCATAGCCCGTGACGTTCTTCATCACCCGTCCCCCGCTCTTGATGACGTCGCCGCGCCCGTCGACGAACCGCACCCCCAGCAGCGCGTCACGGCACGCCCCGACCTGCACCCGGCGCGGCCCGCTCGCATTGGCCGCCGCCACGCCGCCCAGCGTCGACTCGCCACCGCGCCCCAACAATCCACGCAGATCCGGCACCTCGAACGGCAAGCGCTGCCGCTCGCCGGCCAGCAGCGCCTCCACCTCGGCCAAAGGCGTTCCGGCCCCCGCCACCAGCGTCAGCGCGCCCGGCTCGTAAAGCGACACTCCAGCCAGCCCGCCGGTTTCCAGCACCTCGCCCGTTGCGGCACCGATGCGCCGCGTCCCACCCCCACGAATGTGCAGCGGCCCGTTCGCGCCCCGGATCGCCTCGGCAAGCTCAGCCTCATTCACAGGACGCATCTCGCCCCTTTCACATTGACGCAAATATCCTCGGGGGTCCGGGGGCAGACGTCCCCCGGCGCTTTCAGCCAACGCGCCGCCCGGCGCTGATGTCCAGCGGAAACACCTTTGCCGGATTCAACAGCCACTTCGGATCGAACACGTCCTTGACCCGCATCTGCGCCTCCATGTCGGCGGTGGTGAACTGCACCCCCATCAGGTCGCGCTTCTCGATCCCCACTCCATGCTCGCCGGTCAAACAACCGCCGACCTCGACGCACAGCTTCAGGATGGCCGCGCCAAGCGCCTCGCAGATTTCCAGATCACCCGGCTTGTTGGCATCATATAGAATTAGCGGGTGCATGTTGCCGTCGCCCGCGTGAAACACGTTGCCGACGCGCAAGCCATGCTCCGCTCCCAGTTCGCCGATCCGGCGCAGGACCAGCGGCAACGCTGACACCGGGATTGTCCCGTCAAGACACATGTAATCCGAAATCCGCCCGATCGCCGAGAACGCCGACTTGCGCCCCAGCCAGATCCGCTTGGCCTCGGCCTCGGACCGGCTTTCGCGCACTTCGACCGGGTTGTGCCGCCGGGCGATACCGACGATCGCTGCGAGCTGCTCGTCGATCTCGCCGTCCGATCCCTCGACCTCGATAATCAGCAACGCCTCGCAGTCCGGATAGCCGGCGTGGGCGAAATCCTCGCAGACCTCGATCAGCAGCCGGTCCATGAACTCGATCGCGACCGGCAGGATGCCCGCCTTGATGATGTCGCTGACGCAGGCCCCGGCCACCTCGCTGCTGTCGAACCCGATCAGCACCGGCCGCGCGCCTTCGGGTTTCGGCAGGATGCGCAGCACCGCCTCGGTCACCACGCCCAACTGCCCCTCGGACCCGCAGACCAGCCCCAGCAGATCGAGCCCGCCCGCATCCGGATGCGCGCCACCGATCTCGACCACCGTGCCGTCCATCTGCACGAGGGTGACCCCCAGCAGGTTGTTGGTCGTCACCCCGTATTTCAGGCAATGCGCCCCGCCGGAGTTCATCGCGATGTTCCCGGCAATCGCGCAGGCCAGCTGGCTAGACGGGTCGGGCGCGTAAAAGAAACCTTCGCCTTCGACCGCGCCCGTCACCGCCAGGTTGGTGCGCCCGGACTGCACCCGGACGAACCGGTTGGGATAGTCCGTCTCCAGCACCGCAGTCATCCGGCTGACGCCGAGCACCACGCAGTCCGCCGTCGGCATCGCCCCGCCCGCGAGCGAGGTGCCCGACCCGCGCGGCACCACCGGCACGCCCATGTCGTGGCAGACCCTCAGGGCGGCAGCGACCTCGGCCGTGGTGCGCGGCAGCACCACCGCCAGGGGCGCGCAGCGGTAAGCCGCCAGCGCGTCGCATTCATAGGCGCGGGTTTCGTTCGGGTCGGCAATCACCGCATCCGCGGGCAGCACCGCCAACAGCCGCGCCACGATCCGCGCCTTGTTGCCCAGCACGGCGGCGTTCGGAACCGGCATATCCATCGCGACACCCCCTCTTTGGTAATAACATATGACCAATATAGCCCATAGGCAAGACCTTAATCCCAAGGCTACCCTGCCGGCATGAACCTGCTTGCGCATCTTAACCCGGCCTTCACCGCGTTGGACACACTTTCCGTGGCCGTGCTGCTTGGCGCCTGGCTGGCGATCGGCGCGCTGATCGAACATCCGCCCGCGCGCCTGCCCTCGGTCACCCTCTTGATGACGCAGTATCGGCGCGACTGGATGAGGGTGTTCGTGACCCGCGTGCCCCGCATCTTCGATGCGACGCTGATCGACAGCCTGCGCACCGGGACCGCGTTCTTCGCCTCCACCTGCCTCATTGCGATCGGGGGGTGTCTGGCGCTGTTGGGCAACATCAACGCGGCCGAAGGCCTCGCGCAGGGGCTGATGGTCGGCAGCCCCGCGCTGCTGCAAATCAAGCTGCTGCTGGTGACCGCGTTTCTGGCGGATGCCTTGCTCAAATACGTCTGGGCGCACCGGCTGTTCGGCTACTGCGCCATCCTGATGGCAGCGGTGCCGAACGACCCGTCCGACCCGACCGCCTTTCACCGCGCGGCGCAGGCGGCCGAGATCAACATCACCGCCGCCCGCGGCTTCAACCGCGGCCTGCGGTCCATCTACTTTTCGCTGGCCGCCTTGGGCTGGCTGATCGGGCCGGTGACCCTGATGGTGACCACCGCCCTGACCCTTGCCGTGCTGGCGCGACGCGAGTTTGCTTCGACATCGCGCCACATGCTGATGGCTGACAAGCCGGACTAGCCGTTCAGCATCGCAAACACCGCGTCGAACCGTCCTTCCGCCTCGGCGCGGCGCAGGAACCCGACGCGCGCGACGCAGATTTCCGCCGGAGTCGGATCCTGCGCCATCAGACCCATGACCTCGGTGATGTACTCGGCCAGCGGCATGCCTTGCGGATTGGTGGCGTGGCCGGGCATCAGATCGGTCTGCACGGCCGGGGGCGCAAGCTCCAGAACTTCGACCGCCGTGCCGCACATCTGATGGCGCAGCGATTGCGTCCACGAATGCAGCGCGGCCTTGGTCGCCGAATAGGTCGGTGTCGCCGCCAGCGGCACGAAGGCCAGACCCGAGGTCACGTTGATCACCGTCGCCCGCTCCTGCGCCTGCAGATGCGGGATCAACGCCGCCGTCAGCCGGATCGGCCCCAGCAAATTGGTGGCGATCATCGCTTCGGCATCCGACAGAAACGCGGGCGTGGTCAGATCTTCGGGCAGCATGATGCCGGCGTTGTTGATCAGTACATTCAGATCGGGATGCGCCGCGGTGATGCGGTCCGCGAATGCGGCAACGCCCGCAGCGTCTGCGATGTCCAGGGCATAGCCGGTGATGCCCGGATGATCGGCGGCGATTTCATCCAGCACCGCTTGCCGGCGCCCCGCGATGATCACGCGGTTGCCCTGCGCGACCAGCGCCTGCGCCAGCGCAAGCCCGATCCCGGATGTGCCGCCGGTGATCAGAATGGTGTTGTCCGTGGGTGTCATATGGGTTGCTCCTTGACAGGTTGAGGCTTGCCTTATCTGCGTATTCACTTACGATTGGAAAGAAGGCACCGAAAAGATTTATACTAACCAAAAAGAGAGCGTCATGGCCCACCCCTCCGCAGCCCCCGCCCTGACCGACATCGACCCAAGGGTGAACGCCCTGGTCAACGATCTGATCGGCCGCGTGGCGGACAAATGGACGATGCTGATCCTCGAACTGCTCGCAGCCCAAGGCACGTTGCGCTTCACCCGGATCGGCGAGCGTCTGCCCGGCATCAGCCAGAAGATGCTGACCCAGACCCTGCGCCAGATGGAGCGTGACGGACTGCTGACCCGCACGGTGTTTCCCGTTGTGCCACCCCGCGTCGAATACACGCTGACCCCGCTGGGCCTCGGGCTCGGCGATGCGTTTTGCGGGGTGTGGACCTGGGCAGAAGACAACCTGACCGCCATCGAAGCCGCACGTGCCGCATTCGATGCGCGCAGCGCCGGTTGACAGACGCCCGCGCCCGCCCGATAGAGCGTCAGCTTTGCAAAGGCCAACCATGCCAGTCTCGACGCCCGACTCGATGCCCGACCCGACGCCCGACCTCGCCCGCACCCTGCCCGAAGCCCGGCTCACCGAACTGCCCAACCCCTATTTCGGCAAGGTGCGGGACTGCTACGACCTACCCGCCACACCGACCGAACCGGCCCGCCGCATCCTGATCTCGTCGGACCGGATTTCGGCGTTCGACCGCATTCTGGCCGTCATTCCGTTCAAGGGTCAGGTGCTGACCCAGATGGCCCGCTACTGGTTCGACCACACCGGCGACATCTGCCCCAACCATGTGCTGTCCTACCCCGACCCCAACGTGGTGATCGGACGCCACGTGACCATCCTGCCGGTCGAGATCGTGGTGCGCGGCTATCTGGCGGGCACCACCTCGACCTCGGTGCTGACGCAGTATCGGGCCGGCGCGCGCCGGATGTATGGCCACACGCTGCCCGACGGGTTGCGCGACAACCAGATCCTGCCGCATCCCATCATCACCCCGACCACCAAGGCGTTCGACGGGGCGCACGACGAACCCCTGACGCCGGACGCGATCGTCGGACAGGGCCTGCTGACGGCGGCGCAATGGGATCAGGTCTCGGCCTACGCACTTGCCCTGTTCGCCCGCGGGCAGGCCATGGCGGCCGAACGCGGGCTGATCCTGGTCGACACCAAGTACGAATTCGGCACCGACACGGACGGTCGCATCCTGCTTGCCGATGAAATCCACACCCCCGATTCCTCGCGCTACTGGATCGCCACTGGCTATCCGGCAGCGTTCGAGGCCGGCACGCGCCCCCCGTCCTTCGACAAGGACGTGATCCGGTCCTGGGTCGCGGCGCGCTGCGACCCCTATGCCGATCCGATACCCGCCATCCCGCTGGAAATGATCGCGGCCACCAGCCGAACCTATATCGACGCGTTCCAGACCATCACCGGCCAGACCTTTCACCCCGACACGACCGCCGCGTCTCCGCTGGACCGGATCCGCACCAACCTATCGCCCTATTTCGCCTGACCGACCGTCCCAGACCCGCGCCAACCTCCGGAGGCCCCGATGATTATTAGCTGCGGCGAAGCCCTGATCGACATGCTGCCCCGCACCACCACGCTGGGCGAACCGGCGTTTTCGCCCTATGCCGGGGGGGCGGTGTTCAACACGGCGATCGCGCTGGGTCGGCTTGGTGCGCCAGCAGGATTCTTTTCCGGCATCTCGACCGACATGCTGGGCGAAATCCTGGCCGACACGCTGCAGGCCGCGCATGTCGACACGTCTTTCTGCGCCCGATCGGGCCGTCCCACCACCGTGGCCTTCGTCAAGCTGGTGAACGGACAGGCAAGCTATGCCTTCTACGACGAGAACACCGCAGGCCGCCTGTTGGCCACCACGGACCTGCCGATCCTGCCGCAGACGGTCGGCGCGCTGTTCTTTGGCGGCATCAGTCTGGTCAACGATCCCGCCGCCAGCAGCTACGAGGCGCTGCAGGCGCGCGAATCCTCAAGCCGCGTGACAATGATCGACCCCAACATCCGACCCGGCTTCATCGCCGGAAAAGAGGCCGAATACCGCCTGCGGATCGACCGGATGATCGACCGTGCCGACATCGTGAAACTGTCGGACGAAGACCTGCACTGGCTGCTGGGCGCCGGAGAGGTGCAGACGCTGGCTCGCCAGATCATCGCACGCGGACCCAAGGTAGTGTTCATCACCGAAGGTGCGGCGGGGGCCCGCGCGATCACGGCGACGCAGAACCGGTTCGTCGCGGCGCAGTCCGTTGCGGTCGTCGACACGGTCGGCGCGGGCGACACGTTCAACGCAGGGGCCCTGGCGTCGCTGCACGGCGCGCAAGCGTTGACCAAGGCCCGTCTCGCCGCCCTGACCGATGCCGAACTGGATGCCGCGCTGACGCTGGGCACCCGTGCGGCCGCGATCACCGTCAGCCGCGCCGGCGCCAACCCGCCCTGGGCGCACGAATTGTGAGGGCGCTGCTGCAGCGGGTCAGCCACGCCAGCGTCGCCGTGGACGGGCAGACGGTCGGGCAGATCGGCCCCGGCCTGTTGATCCTGGTCTGCGCGATGCAAGGCGACACGCCGGTCCAGTCGGCGCAGCTTGCGGCAAAGATCGCCAAGCTGCGGATCTTCAAGGATGAACAGGGCAAGATGAACCTGGCGCTGCCTGCCGCCGGCAACGCCGCGCTGATCGTGTCGCAGTTCACGCTGGCCGCCGACCTGCGCGGCAACCGACCGGGCTTTTCCCCCGCCGCCGCCCCGGACGAGGCGAATTGGCTTTACCAGCTATTCACCGCCGACATCGCGGCCCACGGCATCGCCACCGCCAACGGGATATTCGGGGCCGACATGGCCGTCAGCCTGACGAACGACGGCCCGATGACGATCTGGCTCGACACAGCCACTCTCTGAGCGGCTTTCATCTTGGCGCAAATATCCCACGGGGGTTCGGGGGTGTGAAACCCCCGATCCAGCTCCTGCCATTGCGTGTTCGGCGCGCCGGGGATCGCCCCGGCAACTCCGTCTGCCCACCCAACCCGAAGCCGGTTCAGGCGGCGATGTCCCACGGGTTGGTGAACGCGCCAAGCACGCGCGCCACTGCCGTCTGATCGACAGGGCCAGACGCAGACAGCTTGGCAACCAGCCCGCGCTTCTTGTCCTCCACCACCTCGGTCACCCTCAGCGGCAGGCCCGCATCGCGCAGCGCCGCGTCATAGACCCGGATGATCGCCCGACGGCGCAGGTCGGGCTTGAACACCTTGCCGACGGCGGTCTTCGGCAGCTCTGTCAGCACCTCGACATGCTTGGGCTGCGCCGCCCGTTCATGGATGTGGTCGCGGGCATAGGCTGCCAGTTCGTCCACGCCGACCTCGGCCCCCTTGACCAGTTCGACATAGACGCACGGCAACTCGCCCGCATGCGCGTCCGGCTGGCCGATCGCCCCGGCAAAAGCCACCGACGGATGCCCCATCAACGCTTCTTCGATGATCGCGGGATCGATGTTGTGACCGCCGCGGATGATCAGATCCTTGGCCCGGCCGGTGATGAACAGGTATCCGTCCGCGTCCATCCGCCCCAGATCGCCGGTGCGCAGGAAACGGCCCTCGGCGAACAGGTTGCGGTTCTTGTCGGCCTCGGTGTAGGTCGACCCTTCGAAAACACCCGGATTGGCGATGCAGATCTCGCCCACCTCGTCGGTCGCGCATTCGCGAAACCCGTCGGGCACGGCCTGCAGGATGCGCACATGGGTATAAGGGAACGGCAGCCCGACCGAGCCGATCTTCTTGTTGCCGTCGGGCGGGTTGACCGACACGAGGCAGGTGCATTCGGTCAGCCCGTACCCTTCGACGATCTGCACGCCGGTGGCCTTTTCGAACCGGGTGAACAGCTCGATCGGCAGCGGGGCCGACCCCGAAAACGCCCCGCGCAGCGTGCTGACATCGGCATTGATCGGGCGCTGCATCAGCGCCGACAGCGCCGTGGGCACCGTGACCATGTAGGTCACCTTCCAGCGCTCGATCAGCTTCCACAGGTTGTCGAACACACCGTCGCCCCGATACCCCTGCGGCGTGGGAAAGACCACGTGCGCCCCCGAGGCGATCATCGACATCAGGATCGGGTAGGCCGCAAACACGTGAAACAGCGGCAACGGGCAGATCACGATGTCGGTTTCGGTGAACAGCAGCCGCGCGCCCAGCCAGCCGTTATAGATCATGCCGCTGGTCTTGTGCTGCGCCACCTTGGGCATGCCGGTGGTCCCGCCAGTGTGGAAATAGGCGGCGACCCGGTCGTGCGCCGTGTCGGTGAACGTCAGGCGGTCCGCCGGCTGCTTTCTGCACGCGGCGTTGAAATTCATCACGTTGGCCGTGTGGACGACCGGGTTCTTGGGCCGGATCAACGGCACGATCCACGATTTCGGCGGGGTCAGATAGCGCAGCAGATCGACCTCCAGCACCGTCTTGACACCCGGCGCGAACTGCACGGCCTGCGCCACCTTCTGCGGCAGATCGGTCTTTGGAAACGCCTTCAGCGTGACCACCACCTTGGCCTTCGTTTCGCGCAGGATGGCTGCGATCTGTTCAGGCTCAAGCAGAGGGTTGATCGGGTTCACGATGCCCGCGACCGACCCCGCCAGCAGTGCCACGACGATCTCCATGCAGTTCGGCAGCACATAGGCCACGACATCGGTCTCCCCGATCCCCAGGCTGCGAAACAGGTTGGCCGTCTGGGTGACCTGCGCGTGCAGCTCGTTCCAGGTCACGGTCTGCGCCGGGTCTTTCGGGCCCGAGGTCAATTGAAAACTGACGGCCGCGCGGGTGCCGTGCCGAGCTTTGGCGCGCCCCAGAAACTCGTACATCGTGCGGCCGACGTCGCGGTCCGCCCAAGGCATTTCCGCCTCGATCGCCTTCAGATCACCCCGCGATGCGAAAGTTCCCATTCGTTCCTCCCCTGACCCGCTGCCTGTTATCCGGCAGATCGGTTCCGGCGAGGATGGGCACTTTCGCTGCGTCCCGCAAGGATTTGTGCACCACCAAACGCTACGTCAGATCGTCAGGCGGCGCCCTCGGTGAACTGCAACCGGGCGAGGCGTGCGTAAAGACCGCCCTCGGCCACCAACGCGTCGTGGGTGCCCATCGCGGCGATGCGACCCTGATCGAACACCACGATCCGGTCCGCCCGCTTGACCGTCGCAAGCCGGTGCGCGACCACGACCAGCGTGCGCCCCTGCGCCAGCCGGTCGACCGCCAGTTGCACGGCGCGCTCGCTTTCGGCGTCAAGGGCACTGGTCGCCTCGTCCAGCAGCATCACCGGGGCGTCGCGCAGGATGGCCCGCGCGATCGCGATCCGCTGCTTTTGCCCGCCGGACAGCATCACGCCGCGTTCGCCCAGCCAGGTGTCATAGCCCTGCGGCAACCGGTCGATGCAATCGGCCGCTGCGGCGGCGTCGGCCGCCGCGGCCACCTCGGCATCAGTGGCATCCGGCCGCCCGAACCGGATGTTCTCGCGCGCGCTGGCAGCAAAGATGACCGGGTCCTGCGGCACCAGCGCCATCGCGCTGCGAAAATCGGCCCGCGCCATGTCGCGCAGATCGATCCCGTCCAGGGTGATCCGCCCCGCTTGCGGGTCGTAGAACCGCATCAGCAGTTGCAGCACGGTCGACTTGCCCGCCCCCGACGGCCCGACCAGGGCCACGGTCTGACCCGGCTCGACCACCAGCGACACGCCCGCCAGCGCCGAGATTTCGGGCCGCGACGGATAGCGAAAGACCACATCCTGCAGCACCAGCGCCCCTTTGATAGGGCGCGGCAATGCGACGGGCCGCACCGGGTCGCGCACCGTGTCTTCGGCATGCAGCAGTTCGACCAGCCGTTCCGTCGCACCCGCCGCGCGCTGCAATTCGCCCCAGATCTCTGACAGCGCCCCGACCGCCCCCGCCACCATGACGGCATAGATCAGAAACTGCACCAACTGGCCGGGCGTCATGATGCCTGCCCGCACGTCATGCGCCCCGATCCACAGCACGCCGACCACGCCCGAAAACGCAAGGAAGATCACGATGGTCGTCATCACCGCCCGCGTGCCGATCCGCTTCAGAGCCGCCTGAAATGATTTTTCAGTGACCGCGCCGAAATCGGCCCGCGTCAATGCCTCGTGGGTATAGGACTGCACGGTCTGCACCGCCGACAGTGCCTCGGACGCGGAACCCGACGAGTTGGCGATCCAGTCCTGGCTTTCCCGGCTCAGACCCCGCAACCGCCGCCCCAGCACCACGATGGGGATCACAATGGCCGGCACGATCAGCAGCACCAGCCCCGTCAGCTTGGCCGAGGTCAGCATCAACAGCGCGATCCCCCCGACAAGCATCAGCGCATTGCGCAACGCGATCGACACTGACGATCCGATGACCGACAGGATCAGCGTGGTGTCCGTGGTGATCCGGCTCAGCACCTCGCCGGTCAGGATGTTTTCGAACCACGCGGGCGACAGTCCCAGCACGCGGTCGAACACCGCACGGCGGATGTCCGCGACCACCCGCTCTCCCAGCCGCGTGACGAAATAATACCGCACGGCCGTGCCGACCGCCAACAAGGCGGCGATCAGCAGGGCCGCCGCGAAATAGCTGTCGAGCAGCATATCCTCGGCAGAAAAGCCGTCCACGACCCGCCGCACCGCCAGCGGCAGGACAAGGGAAACCGACGCCGTCAGGACCAGCGCCAGCAGCGCCGCCGCGACCGTGCGCCGGTAGGGCCGCAGAAACGGCGCCAGCGCGCGCAGCGCCCCGATGCGCTTTGACGGGGTCCGCTGGGCGGCGAGGGCGCTGGTATCCGTCATGGAAAAGGTCCGATCCTCAGGTCCGCGCGGTGATAGGCGCTCTGCCCCCCTGCTGCAAGCGTCGCAAACGCCGCGCCCCCTTTCGCGGCAACAGGGCCTGTGACAAGGTGCCGCCATGACCGCGACCCCGCCTCCGACCACTGTCGTCTTCGATGCCTACGGCACGCTCTTCGACGTGAATGCCGCCGCGCGCCGTGCGGCTGGCGAACCCGGTTTCGCCGCGCTGAAGGCCGTGTGGCCGCGCCTGTCCGACGATTGGCGCCGCAAGCAGCTGGAATACACCTGGCTCCGCAGCCTGATGCGGACCCATGCCGATTTCGGCACCGTGACCAGCGATGCGCTCGACTGGGCGCTTGACGCGCACGCCTTGACGGACCCGGCGCTGCGCACGCGACTTCTGGCGCTTTACGACCATCTCGACCCCTTCCCCGAGGTCGCGGCGGCGCTCTCGGGGCTTGAGTCGCGCGGTCTGACCCTGGCCATCCTGTCGAACGGAACGCCACAGATGCTGGCGCGGGCCGTCACCCACGCCGGACTGACGGACCGGTTTCGCGCCGTGATCTCGGTCGAGGATGTGCAGACCTACAAACCCGACCCCACCGTCTATGGGCTGGTCGAGGCTCACCTCGGAACCAAACCGCATCAGGTGCTGTTCGTGTCGTCGAACGGCTGGGACATCGCCGGCGCGGGCCAGTTCGGCTTTGCAACCGCCTGGATCAACCGCGCGGGCGCGCCGGTCGATCGACTGTCGCACAACCCGACGTGCATCCTGCCCGACCTTTCCGGCCTTCTGGACACCCTTGCATGACCCGCCATTTCAAAACCTCCGACGGCCTCACCCTGGCGTTCGACGACACCGGTCGCGGCACACCGCTGCTGTGCCTGACCGGCCTGACACGTAACCGCGAGGATTTCGACACGATCCGGACGCTGTCCAACCGTGTCCGGCTGATCCGCATGGACTATCGCGGACGCGGCGAATCCGACCATGCCGACTGGCAGACCTACACCGTCGCGCGCGAGTCGCAGGACGCGGTCGAACTGCTCGACCATCTCGACATCGCGCAGACGGCCATCCTCGGCACCTCGCGCGGCGGCCTGATCGCCATGCTGCTGGCGCAGGGCCACCGCGACCGCCTGCTGGGCGTGCTGCTGAACGACATCGGCCCGGTGATCGAACCGGCGGGTCTTGCGGCTATCAAGGACTACGTGGGCATCAAGCCCCCCTACGCCGACTACGACGCGGCCGCCGACGGCCTGCTGCAAAGCCAGTCCGACAGCTTTCCGGACATCGGTCATGCGCAATGGGTCGTGTTCGCCCGCCGCATCTTCCGGCAGACCCGCGACGGGCTGGACCTGCGCTATGATCCGACCTTGCGCGAGGCGGTGCTGGCAAGCGCCGCACCCGCCGCCGACCTGTGGCCATTGTTCGACGCGCTGGCCGGACTGCCGGTCGCGGTGCTGCGTGGCGAACATTCCAACCTGCTGTCGGCCGAAACCGTGCAACTGATGACGCATCGCCACCCCGGCCTGCTGTCGGCCACCGTGCGCGGACGCGGACATGTGCCGTTCCTCGACGAGCCCGAAAGTGTCGCCCTGATCGAGGCGTTTCTGGAAGAGCTGGGTCTGTGACCTCGCTCGCGCTGATCCGGACGTCCGCCGGTCGTCTGCAGGGCCGGGTCCGCCGCACCCCATTGCTGAACGCGCCACTGCTCGACCGGATCGCGGGGCGGCGGGTGTTCGTCAAGGCAGAGTGTCTGCAGTGGACCGGCAGCTTCAAGTTTCGCGGCGGGTGGTCGGCGGTGTCGGCCTTGGATCCCGATACCCGGCAGCGTGGCGTGATCGCCTATTCCTCGGGCAACCATGCGCAAGGCGTGGCGCTGGCCGCCAGCCTGCACGGGGTGCCTGCGGTCATCGTGATGCCGTCGGACGCGCCCGAAGTGAAGTTTGCCCGCACCCGCGACTACGGCGGCGAGGTGGTGATCTATGACCGCGCGAGCCAGGACCGCGACGCCATTGGTGCGGCTCTTGCCGCAGACCGCAACCTGACCCTGATCCGCCCCTACGACGATGCGCAGGTCATCGCAGGTCAGGGGACAACCGGGCTCGAGATCGCCGATCAGGCCGCCACCGCCGGGATCATCGACGCCGAGGTCATCACCTGCTGCGGCGGTGGCGGGCTGACCGCCGGCATCGCGCTCGCCCTCGAAGGCCGGTTTCGCGTCCGCCCCGCCGAACCCGAAGGCTTCGACGATACCGCCCGGTCGTTGGCCGCGGGCAGCCCCCAACGCAACGCGAGGGCCGCCGGTTCGATCTGCGATGCCATCGTGACGCCGACGCCCGGAACGATCACCTTTCCCATCCTGCAACGCCTGTGCGGACCGGGGCTCGTGGTTACCGACGATCAGGCCCTGCACGCCATGGCGCTGGCCTTCGCCCATCTGCGCATCGTGCTGGAGCCGGGCGGAGCGGTGGCGCTGGCGGCGTGCCTGTTCGACCCCGATCTGCCCGACACGGTGATCTGCACCGCCTCGGGCGGCAATGTGGATCCCGCCACCTTTACCGCGGCGCTGCAGCGTTTTCCGGTCTGACCGATGCCGCTGGTCTACCTGCCCGACATCCGCCTCCATGTCCGCCTCGACGGTCTCGAAACCGCACCGCCGCTGGTGCTCCTGCACGCGCTCGGCACCGATGGGGCGCTGTTCGACGGCCTGATCGCGCACCTGCCGCACCTGCGGATCCTGCCCCCCGACCTGCGCGGCCACGGGCTGTCGGACGCCCCGCCGCCGCCCTACACGATGGGTGCGCTGATCCGCGACACCGAACGCCTGATGGATCACGTCGGGATGAAAGACGCCGTCGTCCTCGGCGTGTCGCTCGGCGGCCTGATCGCGCAGGGCCTCGCCGTCAAGCGCCTCGACCTCGTGCGCGCCATGGTCCTGTCGAACACGGCCGCGCGCATCGGCAGCCCCGCGATGTGGGCCGACCGTTGCGCCCGGATCGCCGCTACCGGCCTCGACCCCTATGCCGATGGCGCGATGGCACGGATGTTCGGCCGAGCTTGGCGCGACGCCCCCGCGATGCCCGCCACCCGCCACCGCCTGGTGACCACCGATCCCAACGGCTGGATCGGCTGCGCGCAGGCCATCGCCGGCGCCGATTTCTATACCCCCACCGCCGCCCTCACCCTGCCCACGCTCGCCATCGCCGGCGACCGCGACGCTACCACCCCGCCCGACCTCGTGCGCGAAACCGCCGAGCTGATCCGCGACGCCGAATTCCACCTGATCCGCGGCGCCGGTCATCTGCCCTTCCTTGAAAAGCCGGCCGAATACGCCAGCCTCCTCACAATCTTCCTCCGCCGCATCGGCCACCACATCCCCGGACAATTCGACTAAAATTCGCGCCCCTTTCACATTGGCACAAATATCCCGGGGGTGCGGGGGCTGGCCCCCGCTCCGCCGCAAACCCGAAAGCCGCAGCATGCAAACCCCAAGCAGACTCGCCATGACCTTCGTCCTCGCCACCGTGGCGCTCGATGCGATCGGGATCGGCCTGATCTTCCCGGTCATGCCCGACCTGATGACCGACGTGACCGGGGGCACGCTCGGGCAGGCGGCGCTGTGGGGCGGGGTGCTCACCGCCTCGTTCGCCGTCATGCAGTTTCTCTTCGGCCCCATCGTCGGCAACCTGTCCGACCGCTTCGGCCGTCGCCCCATCTTCCTCGTCTCCCTCGCGGTGATGGCGGTCGATTACGTCGTGATGGCGCTCGCCCACACCGTCTGGCTGCTCCTCGCCGTCCGGATGATCGCCGGCATCGCTGCCGCCACCCACTCCACCGCTTTTGCCTACGTGGCCGACATCTCGGCACCCGACGACCGCGCCAAACGCTTCGGCCTCGTCGGCGCGGCCTTCGGCCTCGGCTTTGTCGCAGGCCCGATGCTGGGCGGCGTGCTGGCCGTCATCGACACCCGCGCGCCGTTCTGGGCCGCCGCCGCGCTCGCCTCGGCCAACCTGATCTTCGGCTGGTTCATCCTGCCCGAATCCCTGAAACCCGCCTTGCGCCGCCCCTTCGCCTGGGCCCGCGCCAACCCGCTGTCGTCCTTTGCGGCCGTGCGCAAGCTGCCGGGACTGCGCATCCTGTTGTTGGTCAGCTTCATCTATGCCGTCACCTTCAACGTCTGGCCCGCGCTGTGGTCCTATTACGGCAAGGCCGCCTTCGGCTGGGACCCGCTGTGGATCGGCATTTCGCTGGCGATCTTCGGCACCTGCATGGCCGCAGCCCAGGCCACCCTCGTTGCCCCGATGATCAAGCGCTTTGGCGAAAAGCGCACCGCGACCTATGGGATGGTGGCCGAGGTCGGGACCTACACCTTCTTCGGGTTCATCGCTTCGGGGTTCTGGGCGCTGGTGTTCACCCCGGTCACCGCCCTCGGCGGCGTCACCGGCCCGGCGCTGCAGGCGATGGCCAGCCGCCTGACGCCAGAGGATCAGCAGGGCGAACTGCAAGGCATCAACACCTCGCTCAACGCGCTGGCGATGATCATCGCCCCCCTCGTGATGACCTGGATCTTCGAGGTGTTCACCGCCCCCACCGCCCCCGTCTTTCTGCCCGGCGCGCCGTTCCTGCTGTCGGCGGTCCTGATGGTCGGTGTCGTGATACTCTTTGTCGCAGCCCCGCGCGCCGCCCCGCCCCCGGCTCCCTAGCCTTCCTCAAAACCAGAGGGACGCCATGAAACTGCATGACCTGGAAATCTTCGTCGTGGCCCCGCCCGCCCCCGGCTGGGGCGGCCGCTACTGGATCTTCACCAAGCTCACGACCGACGACGGCATCGTGGGTTACGGCGAATGCTACGCGTCCACCGTCGGCCCCAAGGCGATGAAGGCGGTGATCGAGGACGTGTTCGAACGTCACATGCAGGGCACCAACCCCGAGAACATCGAGCTGATGTATCGCCGCGTGTACTCCTCCGGCTTCACCCAGCGCCCCGACCCCACCGTGATGGGGGCGTTCGCAGGCCTTGAGATTGCCTGCTGGGACATCCTCGGCAAGGCCCGCAACCGACCCGTCTGGGCGCTGCTTGGAGGCCGCATGAACGACTGCATCCGCGCCTACACCTACCTCTATCCCGAACCCGATCAGGATGCATCCGAGTTCTGGGTGAACCCCGACATGACCGCCGAGGCCGCGGCGAAATGCGTGGCCCAAGGCTTCACCGCCGTCAAATTCGACCCCGCCGGCCCCTACACGATCCGGGGCGGCCATGAACCCGCCATGTCCGACATCACCCGGTCCGTCGCCTTCTGCGCCAAGATCCGCGAGGCCGTCGGCGACCGCGCCGATCTGCTGTTCGGCACCCACGGCCAGTTCACCACGCCGGGCGCGGTCCGTATGGGGCAGGCCTTGGAACCCTACCTGCCGCTCTGGTATGAAGAGCCGATCCCGCCCGACAACTTACTGGAGTTTGCCGAGGTTGCCCGCCACGTCCGCATCCCGCTCGCGACCGGCGAACGCCTGACCACCAAGGCCGAATTCGGCGCCCTGCTGCGCCACGGCGGCGTGCGCATCCTGCAACCGGCGCTCGGTCGCGTCGGCGGCATCTGGGAGGCGAAGAAGATCGCCGCCATCGCTGAAATTTACAACGCCGAAATGGCCCCTCACCTTTACGCGGGCCCGGTCGAATGGGCCGCCAACATCCACCTTGCCACCTCGATCCCCAACCTCCTGATAGCCGAGACGATCCAGACCGGCGGGACATTCCACCTCGCCCTGATCAAGCACACCATCCAGTTCGAAGATGGCTACGTCATCCCGCCCACCACCCCCGGCCTCGGCATCGACTTCGACGAAGACCTCGCCCGCGCGCACCCCTTCACCGGCACCGGCCTGCATTTGCAGATGCAGGAAGCGCCCTGCGACTATCGCCACGGCAACCGGTTCGAAGGCGGCGCACCAAGCGCAACCTGACAGGCGATCGGGGTCGGCCACGCCCTGTGATTTCGGCTCGCCGCGGGAACCGCGCCCGCGGCGGTTGCGTTCGCTTGGCATAGGATCCAACCTCGAAAGGATGCACCGATGCTGCCAATCACCCCCCTGGCCGAGCCGATCAACGCCGAACAGCCGCTGATTGACGCGCTGGTGACGCTTCACACCCGCACCGTCGACAGCCGGATTGGGTATGAAAAGATGTTGGAAAAGGCCGAGCCAGAATTCCGTCCGGTCGTGCAGCGCTTTCACGCGGTGCACGCCTCGCACGCGTCGGTGATTGCCGCCATCCTCGCCACGAAAGGCTACGCGGTCGAGGATGACGGCTCGATCATGGGGTCGATCAACCGCGCGGTCGTCGCGGTGCGCTCCTTCTTCGACGATGTGGATTCCGACCTGCTCGGGGCGATCCACGACGGCGAAAAGCACGTGCTCGATGCGTTCGCCGAGGCGATCGCCCAGCCGCTGCCGCAAGAAGACGTGACCAAACTGTCGGACATGCGCGACGAGCTGGTGGCGCTTCTGGCGCAGCACCCTGCCACGGCCTGACATGGTCTGATCTTTGCCCCGCCCTGCGGACGCAAGGATCGACGCCGCCTAGGGGGCCAGCCACTGCCCTGCCCACGCATCGGCCCGCGCAAACCGCGCGCGCCGATGCTCTGGCCCCAGATGCAGGACATCGAACGCCACCACCGAACAGCGCAGCACCGCAAACACCGCCGCATCCGATCGCTTGTCATAGGCGAGCGCGCGCGCGATCGGCACGCCAGGTGCGGGCTGCGTTCCATAGCTTTGGCGCGACGGATCGGGCACGCGCGACCAGATGGCGGCCACGGCGTCGCCGGTCAACACCTCGACCAGCACCTCGGCACGGGTCTGCAACTGTGCTGTCGTATCCCAGACATGTACCGTAGCGCGCGGGTCGGCCCAAAGCGCGGTCACCTTGGCCGACCGCAGATCGGTGTGCATGTCCAGCGTGCCAAGGGCCGGGTCGGCGGCCCGCAGCACCACCGTGCGCGCCTCGGGCCAGCCAGCGGCCGAGGTGGTGGCCAGCGTCTGGTGCCGCGCGGCGGAATTCCGGTCGCCCACGCCCCGGACCAGACGCAGCCAGACCTGCGCCAGCAACGTATCGAGTTTGGCGGCCCAGGGGTGCAGATCACTCATAGCCCGTCATCTCCAGATAGCCCACGCCGCCGTGGCTGCCCGCGATCGTGACCGGCCCTTCCCAGTAAGGGACCGACGTGGCCATCCACGCCTGCGGGTTCAGCGCGGTGACGGTCACATCCACCGCCCGACCTGGCACCGCGACCTGCCAGGTCACCGGCACCACGCGCCCGGCCACCTCGTTCTGCGCCAACGGACGGGCGACGAACGCGCCATCCGGCAGCGCCGTGGCCGCACCGTCGGCGGCAATCCATGTGGCCGCGGTGTAATCCTCGGCCCCCCGCAGCACGAACCCCATCAGCTTTTCCCCCGTGTCGAACGACAGCGAAAACCAGTCCCACCCCGTCTGATCCGCCGCCAGCGGCTGCGACGACCATTCCCGGTCCAGCCATGCCGTGCCGGTAACCGGAATATCCCCTTCGGGCAGCGTCAACACCCCCGACACCGCGTAGAACGGTTGCGAGTAGTAATGGCTCGCCTGCCCCGCTGCCGATTTGACGGAATAGCCCTTGTCGCCATGCAGCACCAACGGCCCCTGCGCCACCAGCCCCACGTCATAGGCGAACTCCGCCCCCGCCGCTGTCAGGCGCAGCGCACCCGGATCGTCGCCCTGCATCGACCATTCGTCGATCCACGCCGCAAACGGGTCGGCCACCACGCCCGCCTGCCCGATCCCGCCGCGTGCCAGCCGTTCGGCCACGTAATGAGCCTCGGGCGTGGTCACGGCGGCATGGCCCATCCACAGCTGCGGTGCCTCCCACCCCTGCCCGTCGCGCGGCGCCATGGCCGAGCGGAACAGCGTCCACTGCAGCCCGTAAGGCGTTCCGTCCGGGCCGGTCAGATTGGCGGTCAGGTACCACCATTCGATGCGGAAGTCGGGGTGCGCGCCGTGATCGCGCGGAAACGTCAGCACCGTGTCGCGCGACGGCACGGCGAAATCACCCGGCGTGGTGCCCAATCCCGCAAACCCTTGCGCAAACACCAGCCCCGGCAACCACGCCACCACCAGAACCAGAACCATCCTAACGCTCATGCCGAAACACCCCCAGCAGCCGCACCGGCTCGATCCGCGACAGCCGCCACGCGGGCCACGCCGCCGCCCCCGCCGCTGCCAGCAGCGCAAAGGCCCCCAGCCGCAGATAATCCAGCGGGAACACATACATTGGCAGCCGCCAGCCGAATGCCTCGACGTTCACCACCGCCAGCAACGCCCAAGCCAGCGCCAGCCCCAGCGGCAGCGCCAACGCCCCGGTCAGCGCCGCCAGCACCAGCGCGCGCACCAGATCCAGCACCGCCAACCTGCGCCGCGTCAACCCCAGCGCCCAGACCGGCGCAAGCTGCGGCAACCGCATGGCGGCCAGCGTCAGCAGGCTCATCAGAATGGCAAACCCGGCAACCGCCAATGTCAGCACGTTCAGCGCCGCGGTCACGGTGAACGTGCGTTCGAACACCGAAAGCGACAGCGCCTTGATCGCCGCCTGATGCACCATCGCCCCGTCCGCCACCCCCGCCCGGTCGCGCAGCGCCGCCTGCACGCCCGGCACGCCGTCCGGCGCCACCCGCAAGCCAAAGCGCAACGCCTGCACCGCGGGATACGCGGCGCGGAACACCGCGTCGTTGACCACCACCTGCCCGACCGGGTTGCCATAGTCGCCGTAAACCGCCAGTACCGGCAAGGAAACGCCCGCCGCCACCGCAACCGGATCGCCCAGGGTCAGCCCCGCCCGCCGGAACAGCTGTTCGTTCACCAAAACCCCCTCGCCCCGCGCCAGCGCGTCCCACGCCCCCGGTTCGCCCAGCAAAAACCGCCAGTTGTCGCGATAGGTCGCGTGATCGCGCGCGCCATAAACCTCGGCCGGCAACCCCGCCACCGCGCGCTCCACCGACAGCAGGGGCAATACGACCGCACCCTCCGCTTCGGCCACCGCGACGATCCGGGCAGCCTGCGCGCGGTCCGACGCACTGATATACAATTCCGCCGCCAGCCGCTGATCCAGAAAGGCCACGAAGGTCAGCCGGAACGACGACACCATGGTCGACACCCCCACGTTCGCGGCCATCGCCAGGAGCAACGCCATAAGCGCCAGCGACAGCCCCGGCACCTGGGCCCGGCTGTCGGCCCAGAACCACTGCGGGACCGGCCCGCGCGCGCGCGCCCCGGCCCAGCCCAGGCCCAGCCCCAGCACCCCGGGCAGGGCCAGCGCACCGCCGACCAGCAGCGCCCCCAGCATCGCGAACCCTGCCACCAGGCCGGTCCCCCACAGCGCGAGGCCCCCCGCCGCCCCAAGCAACGCCGCCGACAGCCAGACCAACGCCGAACCCTGCCGCGCCAGACCCCAAGCCCGGGGCTGCGCGCTGGCCAGCAGCGGCATCCGAGCGATGGACCACAACGCGCCGCTGGCCGCCACGGCCGTGCCGCCCAGCGCGATCGCCATCCCCGACAGCCACCACGCGGGCCGCAAGCTCAGCTGCCCCGCCACATCCGCCCCGTAAAGCCCGCGCAACGTCGCCGCCACATCCGGCAACAGGGCCGCCGCGATGGCATAGCCCAGCGCCACGCCCAACGCGCCGGCCACCAGCCCCAGCATGGCAAGCTCCACCGCCATCAAGCCGATCAACTGCCCCAATGGCGCGCCCAGCGCCCGCACCGTCCGCACTATCGCTCGCCGCTGCTCGAACGCCAGACCGATGGCCCCGTGCACGATGAACAGACCCACCGCGAACGACAGCAACCCGAAGGCGGTCAGGTTCAGATGGAAACTGTCGGTCAGGCGCGCCACGTCGGTGCCGTCTTGCGGCGCGGTCTGCACCAGCCCGTCGGGCAACGGACCCCGCCGCAACGGCTGCGCCTCGCCCACCAGCAGACGGTCGATCTCGCCCGCCCGGCCCAGCAACCGCTGCGCGACGCCGATGTCGGTGATCGCGGTGTTGGGGGCCACATCGGGGGCGGCAACCCCGGTCACGCCCAGATCCGGCAACCGCGTCAAGGTTTCGGCCTTGGCAAAAATCTGCCCGCCCCCAAGAAAGACGCCCAGATCGGCCCCTTCGGCCGCCGAGACCGGCCCGATGCCGCCCGGTGCCGTCAAAGGCTCGATCCCCACGATCCGAACCGGCCCCAGCCGCCCCTCGATCACCGGCGACACGTTCCAGCCCGACCGTCGCAGCGCGACATAGGTGTCGAGCGAGACCGCACCCTCGGCCGCCGTGATCTGGGCATAGCGGCCCCCGCCCAGCGTCGCGGCGGCCGCGTCGTAACTGGCCCGCGCCTCGGCGTTGATCGCCTGCACGCCCGACCACAGGGCGGTGCCCAGGGCCAGACCGGCCAGCAAGGTGAACACCTGCAACGGGTTGTACCACCAGTGCGAAAACAGCGCCGACAGGATGGTCCGGGTCACGTCACCTGCCCCGCGCGCAGATGCAGCCGCCGCCCCAACCGCGCCGCCAGCCGTTCCGAATGGGTCACCAGCACCAGCCCCGCCCCGGTTTCCACCACCAGATCGCACAACAGCTGAAACACCGCATCGGCAGTCGTTTCGTCGAGGTTGCCGGTCGGCTCGTCCGCCAGCACCAGCTTCGGCTGCGCTGCCAGCGTGCGGGCGATGGCGACGCGCTGCTGCTGGCCACCCGATAACTGCTCGGGGTATTTGTGCAGATGCTCGGCCAACCCAAGGCGCGCTGCCAGCGACTGCGCGCGCGCGGAGTCATGCCGCCCCGCCAGCCGCGCCTGAAACGCGATGTTCGCCGCCACGGTCAACGACGGGATCAGGTTGAACTGTTGAAAGATCACCCCCACCGTCCCGCGTCGCAGCGCCGCGCGCCCCACGTCGTCAAGCGGGGTAAGATCGGTGCCATCGACCGACACGACCCCTCGGTCGGCGCTGTCGAGGCCGCCGATCAGATGCAGCAGCGTGCTCTTGCCCGACCCGGATTCGCCGGTCAGCGCCAGCATCTCGCCCGCGCCAAGGTCGAACGACACGCCCCGCAGGACGGCCGCCTCGGTTCCCGGATAGGTTTTGGTCACATCGCGCACGTGCAGCAGCATCGCTGATCCCCCTTGGCCGTACATATGCCAACGGCGGACGCGGAACAGGGCCGGTGCTAGGGCAAATTTGGCGACCCCGGGAGGACTTGAACCCCCAACCCCAGAATTAGAAGTTCCGTGCTCTATCCAGTTGAGCTACGGGGCCCGACACCGCTCTTTTGCGGCAAGGCCCTCCGTCACGCAAGATCATTCACGCAAGGTTCTTGGTCAGGAAAACGCTGTTGGGATCCTCCCGGTATCCCTCGAACGGCGGGCAGTCCACATAGCCCGCCCGGGCATAAAGAGCGCGCGCCGCCACGAAGCTCGATTGCACCCCGGTTTCAAGGCTCAGCCGCGTGAAACCGGCCGCCGCCGCTTCGGCTTCCAGATGGTCCAGCATACGCTTCGACAGGCCCCGCCCGCGCGCCTCGGCCAGGACATGCATCGACTTGATTTCCGCGTGACCGGCGTCGATCCGCTTGATCGCCCCCATGGCGACCGGCACCCCTGCTTCGCGCAGCACGAAAAAGCTGACATCGGCGATCGCCAACTGCGTGGCATCCATCATGTGGATGCTTTCGGGGGGCGTGTCGGCGTGCATGTCGGCGGTATGGCGCGCCATCAGCAACGCCAGATCCGACCCGAGCGGGCTTTCGCGGCGAATGAGGCCGGGCGCAGGATCGTGCGGTCCCATCAGTGCGTCCAGGCACCCTTGCGATCGGTCGCAAAGTTTTCGCCATATCCACGCTGCCGGATCAACGGCTTGCGCTCCTTTGGTTCAGCCACGTCGAACTCGATCCCCTTGGCGCGCGCATAGGCTTCCGCCGCCTCGCGCGTGTCGAACCGCAACCTGACCTGGCTTTGTGTGTCGTCGCTGCTGGTCCACCCCATCAACGGATCAACGGCGCGGGCGGTGTCCGGGGCAAACTCTAGCATCCAGCCTTTTGCCTTGGCTGTTCCCGACTGCATCGCGGTCTTGGCGGGCTGATAGATCCGGGCGCGCATCGCAACTCTCCTGCTGGGAATAGCCCGGTTATTGCCAATTCCCCGTGAAATGCAAGGTGCTGTCAGCGGATCACGGGGTGAGGGTGGGGTGTGGTGCGATCCGCCGACAGCGGTTGTGCTGCTTGCCATGCCAATCTGCCGCGCCTGACCCCGGAACGCAACAAGAACATTCGACTTTGCCGCGTCTTCTCGCTAAAACTAAACCGAACTTGGTGATCCCCTGTTAACGCGTCCGCCCCCTTGCATCGGCCCCTGAACACCTCAAATCTGTCACAGCCCTTGCGGAGATGCCCGATGCACAACAACGCCCCCCATCTGATGCCCGATCTGTCCGGCGTCATGCCCGTGCGCCGCGAAAAGCTGGAAGGCGGCCGGCGCTTCGTGCTGAAATCCGAATTCCAGGCCGCCGGCGACCAGCCCACCGCCATTGCCGAACTCACAGGGGGCATCGTGCAGGGCGAGCATGACCAGGTCCTCCTTGGCGCCACCGGCACCGGCAAGACCTTCACCATGGCCCGCATCATCGAGGAAACCCAGCGCCCCGCCATCATCCTCGCGCCCAACAAAACGCTCGCGGCCCAGCTTTACGGCGAATTCAAGAACTTCTTCCCCGACAACGCCGTCGAATACTTCGTCAGCTACTACGACTACTACCAACCCGAAGCCTACGTCGCCCGCACCGACACCTATATCGAGAAGGAATCGCAGATCAACGAACAGATCGACCGGATGCGCCACTCGGCCACCCGCGCGCTTCTGGAACGTGACGACGTGATCATCGTGGCCTCCGTCTCCTGCATCTACGGCATCGGCTCGGTCGAGACCTACTCGGCGATGACGCAAGACCTGCTCGTGGGCGGCACTTACGACCAACGCAAGGTGATCGGCGAACTCGTCGCCCAACAATACCGCCGCAACGACGCGGGCTTCCAGCGCGGCAGCTTCCGTGTGCGCGGCGACAGTGTCGAAGTCTGGCCCGCCCACCTCGAAGACCGCGCCTGGCGTTTCTCTTTCTTCGGCGAAGAGCTTGAGAGCATCGTCGAATTCGACCCCCTCACCGGCACGAAAACCGACAGCTTCAAGCAGATCCGCATCTACGCGAACTCGCACTACGTCACCCCGCGCCCGACCATGCAGCAGGCGGTGCAGGGCATCAAAAAGGAACTGCGCCAGACGCTCGACCTGATGGTGCTGAACGGAAAGCTGCTCGAGGCGCAACGGCTGGAACAGCGCACCTCATTCGACCTCGAAATGCTCGAGGCGACCGGCGTCTGCAACGGGATCGAGAACTACTCGCGTTACCTCACCGGCCGCGCGCCGGGTGAACCCCCACCCACACTGTTCGAATTCATCCCCGACAACGCAATCGTCTTCGCCGACGAATCCCACGTCTCGGTCCCGCAGATCGGCGGCATGTACAAGGGCGACTACCGGCGCAAGTTCACCCTCGCCGAACACGGCTTCCGCCTGCCCTCCTGCATGGACAACCGCCCGCTGAAGTTCGAGGAATGGGACGCCATGCGCCCGCAGACCATCTTCGTCTCCGCCACCCCCGCCGCGTGGGAGCTGGAGCAAACCGGCGGCGTCTTCACCGAACAGGTGATCCGCCCCACCGGCCTCGTCGACCCGCAGATCGAGATCCGCCCCGTCGAGATGCAGGTCGATGACCTTCTGGACGAGATCCGCCGCGTCGCCGCCTTGGGCCTCCGCATCCTGGTGACCACCCTCACCAAACGCATGGCCGAGGATCTGACCGAATACTACCACGAACAGGGCATCCGCATCCGCTACATGCACTCGGACATCGACACCATCGAACGCATTGAAATCCTGCGCGACCTCCGGCTGGGCGCCTTCGACGTGCTGGTCGGGATCAACCTGCTGCGCGAGGGGTTGGACATCCCCGAATGCGGGCTAGTGGCGATTCTGGATGCCGACAAGGAAGGCTTCCTGCGCTCGGAAACCAGCCTCATCCAGACCATAGGCCGCGCTGCCCGCAACTCCGACGGCCGCGTGATCATGTATGCCGACCGCATCACCGGCAGCATGGAACGCGCGATGGGCGAAACCAACCGCCGCCGCGAAAAACAGGTGGCCTACAACACCTTGCACGGCATCACGCCCACGACGATCAAGAAGAACGTCGAGGACGTTCTGCTGGGCATCTACCAGGGTGACACCGATCAGGCCCGGATCACCGCCAAGATCGACAAACCGATGATCGGCAGCAACCTCGCCGCCCACCTGACCGGCCTGCGCACCGCGATGCGCAAAGCCGCCGAGAACCTCGACTTCGAGGAGGCGGCGCGCCTGCGCGACGAGGTGAAGCGGCTGGAAGCCGTGGAACTCGCCATCGCCGACGACCCTCTGGCCCGACAGTCGGTGGTGGAGGACGCGGTGGAAGAGGCCGTGTCGCGGTCGGGGCGGTCTACGGGCGGGCGGGCCGGGATGCGTGGCGGGAAGCGGAGCAACCGGGGGCGGTAAGGTCCGGTACGGCGGCAAAGGGTCTTGGTTCGCCTTATCCCGCACCAACGGGCCGGCGCGCCTCCCGCACTGGTGTTGCGGCAGGCGGCGGAGTAGCTTTCGGTGAACGAGGTGTTGCAACATGAAACTTCTGGACCCCGACCATCCCTTCTTCATCCCCGTCTGGCGGCGGTGGGCGTCGACGTTGTTTCCGTTGGCCTGGGCGGGGGTGGAGTTGTATCTGGGCAGCCCCGGATGGGCGGTGCTGTTTGCGGCGGCGGGGGTCTATGCGGGCTACATGTTGTTGTGGCGCAAGCCGTGAGCCGCTAGCAGCGGATCGAGCCGCGCATTTCGCCGCTGTCGCCCTGTAACGACGTTTCCAGCAGCCTGCACCCCGTCACCTCGGGCACCAGCGCGATCATCGTGGCGCGGATTGCCGGATGCTCGCCGCGCCGGGCATAGCCGAGCCGGATCACCTCGACCCGCTTTTCGGTATAGAAAACAGTGTATTGTCGCCCGTCGCGGGTCACGTCCGACCGTTGGGCCCCAAAGAATTCGGGCGCGGGCTGTGCGCCGCAGGCAGTCAGAAGCAGAAGGAGGAGCAGCGCGCGCATGGGGGGAGTGTCGGGCAAATCGGTTAATCGCCAGTTAACGGGGAACGGATCGGGAAGGCGCGCGTTTAAGCGTTGAAACAACCAAACGAGGACGCGATGACCCTTCCTGCGAAACCGACCCTGCTGCTGCCGTTGCTCGCCCTGCTGGCCTTTGCGGGCTGTGAAACCGTAGAAGGCTTTGGCCGCGATCTGGAAAACACCGGCGACACCATCACGGAAGAAGCGCAGGAAGCCAGCTGACCTTTCCCTCTTTTAAAGGAATTCCCCAATGACTTCAATATTCTGGAAGATCGCCGCCGCTATGGTCAGCCTGACCCTGCTGTCGAACTGCGCCCCGCTGGTTGGTGCTGCAGCGGTTGTAGGGGCCGATGAGATTGCAGAACAGGACGGCGACGGCGGTCTGTTTTGACCTGACGCGTCCCCCCGAGTACAGTTGCCGAAAGCCGCCCCACGGGCGGCTTTCTGGTTTTCGGATCAGGGGATCGCGTTGCGCATTTTCGGCGTCTAGCGCACGATCAGGGGTCAAAAGTCGCCGCAATAGGACGGACGCAACGCGTATGGTTCGCGTATGGCGGACGTATGGCTTTGCGCATGACGTTGCGGCGGGAAGGCGGGCCGGGGAGGGGGCGAGGGGGGTATGTAGGGCGTATGGTTCGCGTATGGCGCACGTATGGCTTTGCGCATGACGTTGGGGGCGGCGAGCATTGAGAAACATACGGGACGACATTGACAGAGGCGGCTCTCGCTGATAGTACGCATGGTGAACATCCATGAGTCCTAACATGACATACGACGGCCGAGCAGTTGCAAACTTTGTCCTTGAAGTTGCAGAAAGAGAGGGCTTGCCTCTCTCTAATCTCTCACTTCAGAAAGTTTTATTCTTTTGCCACGCCTGGCATTTGGTTGAAACAGGGCAGCCACTTATAAAACAAGAGTTTGAGGCTTGGAAACATGGCCCCGTTTTGCAATACATTTATCGGCAATTTAAAGACTATGAGAGTCACCCAATTAAGGCTCGCGCGAAGGCACTGAATCCCTTGACCGGAGCCTCCGAAGTTGTGCAACATCGGTTAGACACCGATACGATTGAAAGGCTAGAAAGGATTATCGCGTTCTATGGCAAACTCGAGCCATGGGATTTGGTCGACCTCTCTCACGAGAAGGGTGGTCCTTGGGATATGGTTTGGCACCATGGCGGTAGAGTAAATCCTGGAATGAAGATTCCCAATCAGGCCATTTTTGAGTTCTATTCGAAAGTAACTACTGGGAGTCGAGTTCAGTAGATGGCGAAACTCAGTGTCCCCTCGCTGCAGCACCTTGCTCGAAACTGGAAGCAAGATAGCGGAATGATCGCACGCGATTTAGTTCGATTGGTAAGAAATCCACCAATTTTCTCTTACAGGCCTGTCTTCTCGGCGACTTTTGACCTTTTGCATTTTAAACAGCCTTTGGAGCAGGTTTTAGAAGGAATCAGGCGAGCGGAAAAGCGGCCAAGGGTTCGCGAGAACTTTATCGAATTGGTGCCGTTTATCCAGAAGCATTTTGAAGACGTCCAGCCCAATTTTGTAAACAAAGTCAGTACTAGACGGTATCCAATTGGTATGGGCTTGGACGTGCCTTTCACTCCACCACTAATATACGGCGTCGGCGGAAAGCTCTATTTTCCTTGGTTTAGCTTCTGGAGAAGCAATCCAGTCAATAATCTTAACCTACGGCTGTTTGTCTCTGTTGTTGACGAAATTCTACGCGACGATCCCGACTTGGAGGATTGTGTTTTTGAGATTTTAGACTTCAGTTGTGCAACGGCTAAAGATCCAAGATCTCTGAAAGTGATTGATACAAGAGAAATCCCAAGGGTTTCGCGTCAAGAGAAGATTGAGATGCTAGAGATATTCGCCGATGGCTACACAAAAGCACTTGCGATCCTTGAAGCAGAGCCAGAAAAAGCTCCGCAGCACAGTGACTCGGATGACGACCGCTATTCCGACGACCTCCAGCCAGACTTCTTCGCCTAACCATCCATCTTCAACGCCGCGATAAACGCTTCCTGCGGGATCTCCACCTTGCCGAACTGGCGCATCTTCTTCTTGCCGGCCTTCTGCTTCTCCAGCAGCTTCTTCTTGCGCGACGCGTCGCCACCATAGCATTTCGCCGTCACGTCCTTGCGCATCGCTGACAGCGTCTCGCGGGCGATCACTCGGCCCCCAATCGCCGCCTGGATCGGGATCTTGAACATGTGGCGCGGGATCAGGTCCTTCAGCTTTTCCACCATCGCCCGGCCGCGCATGTCGGCGCGGTCGCGGTGGACCATCATCGACAGGGCGTCGACGGGCTCGTCGTTCACCAGGATCGACATCTTGACCAGATGATCCTCGCGGTATTCGGAGATCTGGTAGTCGAAGGACGCATAGCCTTTGGAAATGCTTTTCAGGCGGTCGTAGAAGTCGAACACCACCTCGGCCAGCGGCAGGTCGTAGACGGCCATCGCGCGGTTGCCGACATAGGACAGGTCCTGCTGGATGCCGCGCCGCTCCTGGCACAGTTTCAGGATGTCGCCCAGGTATTCGTCGGGCACCATGATGGTGGCCTTGATGCGCGGCTCGTCGATGTGGTCGATGTAGGTGAGATCGGGCATGTCGGCGGGGTTGTGCAGGTCGCGCACCTCGCCGTCCTTCATGTGCAAATGGAACACGACCGAGGGCGCGGTGGTGATCAGGTCGAGGTCGTATTCGCGCTCGAGCCGGTCGCGGATCACCTCGAGGTGCAGCAGGCCGAGGAAGCCGCAGCGGAAGCCGAAGCCCAGGGCGGCGGAGGTTTCCATTTCGGAGGAGAACGAGGCGTCATTGAGCGAGAGCTTCTCGATGGCGTCGCGCAGGGGTTCGAAATCGGCGGCGTCGACCGGGAAAAGGCCGCAGAACACGACCGGTTGCGCGGGTTTGAAGCCCGGCAAGGCTTCGTCGCAGCCGCGGCGTTCGTGGGTGATGGTGTCGCCGACGCGGGTGTCGCGGACCTG
>JANNNU010000156.1:0-21182 GCA_031398695.1 Paracoccaceae bacterium
TTGATCGCCGCCGATACGCCAGTGGCATCTGCCGAGCCATGCGATTTGACGACCGTGCCGTTCAGCCCCAGAAAAACCCCACCATTCACCCGGCGCGGATCTATCCGTTTCTGCAATCGTTTCAACGAGGTATAGGCCAGCAGCGCCGCGAACTTTGACAGCACCGTCGCGTTGTAGGCTTCTTTCAGGAAGTCCGAGATCAGCTTGGCCGTGCCTTCGCCGGTCTTCAGGGCGATGTTGCCGGTGAAGCCGTCGGTCACGATGACATCGACGCGGGCCGACGGAATATCCCCACCTTCGACAAAGCCGATGTAGTCATAATCGCCAGCCGCGGCGGCACCGGCCAGAAGATCATGCGCCAGCTTCAGCTCTGCGCGGCCCTTGTGCTCTTCGGTGCCGACGTTCAGCAGGCCGACGCGAGGCCGCGCCAGATGCAGCCCGTCGCGCGCATAGGAGGCGCCCATCAACGCGAACTGCAGCAGATCGCCCGCGTCCGCCTTGATGTCGGCCCCGACATCCAGCATCAGGTTGAAGCCGCCGGGGTTGCGGCTGGGCCACAGGCAGGCAATTGCCGGTCGGTTGATGCCGGGCAGCTTGCGCAGGCGGATCATCGACAGTGCCATCAACGCGCCGGTGTTGCCGCAACTGACGGCGACCGTAGCCTCACCGTTCTTGACGCTGTCGATCGCCCCCCACATCGAGGTGCCCTCACCATGCCGCATCACTTGGCTTGGTTTGTCGTGCATGGTCACCGACCGCGGGGCGTGGCGGATGGTGCAGCGGTCGCGCAGCTCGCGCTTTCGTTCGACCAGCGGACGCAAGACGGCTTCGTCGCCGTGCAACACAAAGGCAATCGCGGGGTTGGCAAGCGCCGACAGCACCATCCCTGCGACCACAGCGGACGGGCCCCGATCCGAGCCCATCGCATCGACCGAAATCACAATGCGCGGCGCAGTCCCGACGGTCGGAGGTTCAAGTCCGCTTGCCATCGACCTGTCCCGCGCAACGAGGGCGGCTTACGCCGCGTCCTCGTCCAGCTCGACCGTCGCGGCAGCCACGACTTCGCGGGCATCATAGTGACCGCAGGACGGGCAGACGTGGTGCGGGCGCTTCAACTCGCCACAGTTGCTGCAGTCCTGCGGGTTGCCAGCAACCAGCGCGTCATGCGAACGGCGCATGTTGCGGCGCGATTTGGTGGTGCGATTCTGCGGAACAGCCATGGCTCAGACCTCGGGGTAGCGGGGGCGCGCCCCGGAATTTATCGTGTGACCAACGGGTTAAGTGTCGCAACGTGCTGCACTTAACCAGCGAATAAGGCGCGGAACATAGCGGGATTTCCGGGCTGCGCAAGCCCCTTTTCCACAGCCGTCACCCGCCCGCGTCGCCATCCGGCTTGGCGTCGGGTTTGGCGACCAGCCCGGCCAGACCGGCAAACGGCCGAAGGTCGGCGTCGCGCAGCGGCGCGGCTCCGGGTGGGGCAAACACCGCCTCGCCCAGATCGGCGCCCGGCGCGCGCGGGTAAAGCGGCAGCGCCAGCGCCAGCGCCTCGATCGCGATTGCCGCGACGTCGATGCTGTCGGTCAGCGGGTCTGCGGTGTCATCCTCGGGCATCTCCACTTCGGTGCCGTCGGGCTGCTGATAGTCCGACAGGTAGCGCCGCATCACCGGCTCTTCGATCCGGGTTTCCACCGGCACTAGCGTGACGCTGCACGGTTGCACGACGCGCGCAGTGATCCGCGCCGTCAACGCAAGGTCATGCTTGCCGGCAGGCATCACCTCGCCCGCCATCCGGAAGCTGGGCAGGTCGGACAGGTCGAGCGCCGCGGCGATGACCGCACGGGCGGCCGCGTCCGGCGCAAAGGTCACCGCGGTGTGCTTGCGCCGCAAAAGCTGCGCCGTTGCCAGCGGCATCGAAGGCAAGGCATTGTCGTCATTCATCGGCTTCGCCTTTCTCGGCTCTTCCCCGCACCCCGCAGGGCCGCTCCGCGTTCCATTCTTGAACCGGACCGCGACCTGTCGTAAGCCGGAGGCAGAGGTTGGACGCATCTGCAAAAGGGTCTGCTTGTCGATAGTGTCCCGCAGGGGTGCTGGCAAGGGTGGCTGCAGGCGGACCGGCGCGGCAGGACGAGGGCAGGATGACGCAAAACGGCTGGGCGGTTCGAAATGGCAAGGTCTTTGCCAAAGTCATGGGCCGTGCCGCTCTGGGCCTTGTGCTGATTGCCGGCATGGCGTGCGCACCCGTCTATCGCAACAACGGGTATGTGCCCAGCGATCAGGAACTGGCCTTGGTCGAGGTTGGCGTGGACACCCGCGAAACGGTCGCGGTCGCGGTCGGCCGCCCGTCGGCGGCCGGTTTGTTGAACGATCTGGGCTGGTACTACGTGCAAAGCCGCTACAAGCAGCGCGGCATCCTGCCACCGCTGGAGGAAGACCGGCAGGTCGTCGCGATCAGCTTTACCGAGGCAGGCGTGGTCGAAAACATCGAACGCTTTGGCCTGGCAGAGGGTCGCGTGGTGCCGCTGTCGCGCCGGGTGACCGAAAGCAACGTCAAGGGCGCCAGCGTGATCCGCCAGTTGTTCGGCAACATCGGCGGCATTTCGGCCGGAAGCATTCTGAGCGAGTGATTTCGGCCGCCGGTCTGGTCACGCCGCGTCGGGATCGAAGGTCAGGGCGACACCATTCATGCAATACCTCAGGCCGGTCGGAGCGGGGCCGTCGGGAAACACATGCCCAAGGTGGGCCTCGCATCGGGCGCAGTGCACTTCGGTCCTCCGCATGAAGAAACCGCGATCCTCCTGCGTTTCCACGGCTTCGGGCATCAGCGGCGCAAAGAACGACGGCCAGCCAGTGCCTGAATCGAACTTGGTCGTCTGGTCGAACAGGGGCGCATCGCAGCACACACAGCGATAGGTGCCGGGATCCTTGGGAAAGTTGTCATGCGTGAAGGCGCGTTCAGTTCCGTGCTGACGGGTAACCTTGAAGGCAAGATCACTCAGCTGCGCGCGCCATTCGGCTTCGGTCTTCTCGATCTTTTCCATACCAGCGGTCCCATGCCTGTTACACTTGCGTCATCGCAACGCGGTACAGATGTAAGACGCATGTCATCAAGCGCCAAGCCCGATAAAGGATCCATGATGTTTCCTCTCAAGCGTGGCCGGTTCGTGGCGCGTCTGGCCGACGGCCAACCAGACGTGGAGGCGGCGCAGGCGCTACGGCACTTGACCTTCCGCGCGATGCGCGGTCTTGGCGATGCCGACAGCGCAGCCGGCCGCGACAGCGATCCGTTCGACGCGGCGTGCCAGCACATGCTGGTCGAAGAGGTTCGCACCGGAACGCTGGTGTGCTGCTTTCGCCTGCTGCCGCTGCAGGGCGGGGCCGAGATCGGCCGCAGCTATTCGGCCCAATACTATGATCTGGACCGCCTGGCGGGTTTCGTCGGACCAATGATGGAGATGGGGCGATTCTGCATTCACCCCGATTGGAAAGACCCCGACATCCTGCGCGTGGCATGGGGTGCGATGACGCAGCTTGTCGATGCGCAGGGGGTCGAACTGCTGTTTGGATGTTCGTCCTTCGATGGGGCCGAGGCTTCGGCCCACGCCGAAGCGCTGGCGATGCTGAAGGAAGGGCACCTCGCACCCAAACGTTGGCTGCCGCGCGTCAAGGCGCCCAATGTCTTTCGGTTTGCCCGGGCGCTGCGGGGCCGCAAGCCCGACCTGAAACGCGCGATGTCCGGCATGCCGCCGCTGCTGCGCACCTATCTGCTGATGGGGGGCTGGGTCAGCGATCATGCCGTGGTCGATCGCGACCTGAACACGCTCCATGTGTTCACCGGACTGGAAATCCGCGCCATTCCGCCGGCCCGCGCTCGCTTGCTGCGCGCGGTGGCCGGCTAGACCGGAACGATTGCCGCACCCCCGACGTTGCTCCGTCACGCAATCCTCACCGGAGACGTCCCATGTCAGTCCCAATTACCAACGCGCTTGCGGCCATCGCAGTGCGTGATATCGCGGAATCCTCCAGATGGTACTCGCAGCTGTTCGACGTGGGTCCCACGGCGCAGCCGATGGACGGCTTGCAAGAGTGGAAGTTTCCGGGTGGCGGATGGCTGCAACTGTACGAAAGGGCAGACCAGGCCGGGCATGGGGCCGTGACCTTGGTCGTGACAGACATCAAGGCCTGCCGCGCCAATCTTGAAAGTCTTGGCTATACCGGCATCACGTCCACGGACTCCCCCTCGGCCTCTATAGCGGTATTGCTCGATCCCGATGGAAATCAGGTGGTTTTTGCCCAAAGCAATGACCCTGCGACCAACCCTTCGGTTCATGGCAAGCCCTGACACCGGGCCGCGTTGACCCGGTAAGCGGGGTGCGATAGGGAACCGCGCATGGCACGCGCACCCCTTCTGCAACTCTCCGGCATCACGCTGACTTTCGGCGGCAATCCGGTGTTCGACAACCTCGACCTCGTGGTCCAACCGGGAGACAGGGTGGCACTTGTCGGCCGGAACGGGTCGGGAAAATCGACGCTGATGAAAGTGATGGCGGGGCTGGTAGAGCCGGATTCCGGCGTCCGCGTCGTGCCGCCCGGCGTGACGGTTGGGTATATGGAACAGGACCCCGACCTGTCTGGGCATGAGACGTTGGGCGATTTCGCGGCGTCGATGCTGCCCGATGACGAGCACTACAAAGTGCCAATGGTGGCCGAGGGGCTGAAGTTTAACCCCGAAACCCCCGTGTCCACCGCCTCCGGTGGCGAAAAGCGCCGCGCCGCACTGGCGAAACTGCTGGCCGAAGGCCCAGAGCTGATGCTGCTGGACGAGCCGACGAACCACCTCGACATCCAGGCCATCGAATGGCTGGAGGAAGAGCTGAAGGGCACCCGCACCGCCTTTGTCCTGATCAGCCACGACCGCGCCTTCCTGCGCGCCCTGACCCGCGCGACCTTGTGGATCGACCGGGGGCAAGTGCGACGCCGCGAGGCCGGGTTCGACGGGTTCGAAGAATGGCGTGAAACGATCTGGGCCGAGGAAGACGAGGCGCGCCACAAGCTGGACCGCAAGATCAAGGCCGAGGCGAAATGGGCCGTCGAAGGCATCTCGGCCCGCCGCAAACGTAACCAGGGCCGCGTCCGGGCGTTGGCGGCGCTGCGCGATGAACGCGGCAGCCAAATCCGTCGTCAGGGCACCGCCGCGATGGAATTCGAGTCGGGCGTCCAGTCGGGCAAGCGGGTGGTCGAGGCGCGCGGCATCTCGAAAGGGTTCGGCGACAAGACCATCGTGCAGGATTTCGATTTGCGCGTGCTGCGCGGCGACCGCGTGGCTTTCGTGGGCGCAAACGGCGTCGGCAAGACCACCCTGCTCAAGATGTTGACCGGCGAGGTGCAACCCGACAGCGGCACGATCGTTCTTGGCACCAACCTCGACATCGCGGTGTTCGACCAGACCCGGGCGCAGCTGAACCCCGAGATGAGCCTGTGGGACAACCTGACCGGCGATCCGACGATGGCGGTATCGGGCAATTCCGATCAGGTGATGGTGCGCGGCACGCCGAAGCACGTCATCGCCTATCTCAAGGATTTTCTGTTTGACGAACGACAGTCCCGCGCCCCGGTGCGCAGCCTGTCGGGCGGCGAAAAAGCTAGGCTGCTGCTGGCCAAACTGATGGCCAAGCCGTCGAACCTCTTGATCCTCGACGAGCCGACGAACGACCTCGACGTGGAAACGCTGGACCTTTTGCAAGATATCCTCGGCGACTATGACGGTACGGTGCTGCTGGTCAGCCACGACCGCGACTTCATCGACCGCATCGCCACCGCAACCGTCGCGATGGAAGGGCAGGGGTCCGTCACCGCCTATCCCGGCGGGTGGTCCGACTATGCCGCTCAGCGCGGTGTCGGTGCCGCGGAAACCCCGACAGCAAAGGCAAAGCCCGGCACACCTTCGGCCAAGCCGGCGTCGCGCAAACTGGAAGGCCTGTCCTTTACCGAACGCAAGCGGCTCGAGGCCTTGCCCGAGGTGATCGCCAAACTGGAAACCGAAATTTCCCGCCTGGCCGCACTGCTCGAATCCGAGGATCTTTACGCGCGCGAGCCGGTCAAATTTCGCAAGGGCTCCGAAGCGCTGGCCGACCGCCAGGCCCAACTCGCCGCTGCCGAGGCAGAATGGCTGGGGCTGGAAGAGCGTGCGAACGGGTAAAATCTGCGTTATCGGCGATGGTCCGCCTGCCAGAACAGCCATTTTGGCGACTTTCTTCCGACGGATTTTCTGCAACGTCACAATGAGTTTACGGGCTCTGGGAACCCGGGCGCACATTTTATAGTTGTTTGGCAGCATGGGAACGGCGCGGTGCGCGGGTCCGTCATGCCAATCCCCGAAATCTGGAGCACACAGATGAAATCTATCGCAATTCTCGCAGCAGGCCTGATGTCCGCCCCGATCGCCGCCTTTGCGGGTGGCCCGATCGCGCCCGCGACCGAAGCCTATGTAGAACCGCCGGCCGTTGTCACGCCGACCCGCGCCGATGGCGACTGGACCGGCTTCTATGCCGGTGGCCAGTTGGGCTACGGCAACATCACGTCGGACGGCGCAGGTCTGGACGGCAACGACGCCATCGGCGGTCTGCACGCCGGATACCGCTATGACCTGGGTCGGGCCGTCCTCGGCGCCGAACTCGACTACAACTTTGCCAACATCGACCTGGGTTCCGATTTGCCCGACACGTCGCTCGACTCGGTCGGCCGGCTGAAGCTGATGGCCGGTTACGATCTGGGCCGTGCCCTGGTCTACGTCACCGGTGGTGCCGCGTACGCCGATGCGTCCGTGCTGGGTGACGATCTGTCGGACGACGGTTACTTCGCCGGTGTCGGCGTCGACTACAAGCTGACCGAAAACCTGAACCTGGGCGGCGAACTGCTGGGCCACCGGTTCGAAGATTTCGACGACAGCGGTGTCGACATCGAAGCCGTGACGCTGCAGGCGAAGATCGCCTATCGCTTCTGATCGTATGACACCGGGGCACCCGCCCCGGTTTTCGCGCCAAGCCCTGTCATGGGGCTTGGCGTCCGGCGCTTGACGCGGTATCACGACCGCATGAACAGGCCCTTTCCAGATCGAAAGCACTGTATTCCCCGCTGACCTTCGTCGCGCGGGTTACTTCCTGTTTCCTATCAGACACCGAAGTTGCTAAACCCCGCGCGCGCGTTGCGCCCACAAAGGTTTAGACCATGGCCCGGATCCGGCTGCACAACACCAAGACCCGCCGCAAGGACGACTTCGTTCCGCTGAACCCGCAGGATGTGCGGATGTATGTGTGCGGCCCGACCGTATATGACCGCGCCCATCTGGGAAATGCGCGGCCGGTCGTGGTGTTTGACGTTCTGTTTCGCCTGCTTCGGCACGTGTACGGGTCGGATAAGGTCACCTACGTGCGCAACTTCACCGACGTCGACGACAAGATCAACGCCAGCGCCCTCGTCCTCCAGCAGGCCGGCGACCCGCGCAGCCTCGAGGCTCTGATCGCCGAGCGCACCGAAGAAACTATCGGCTGGTATCACGCCGACATGGATGCGTTGAGGGCGCTGCGCCCGACGCACGAACCCCGCGCCACGGCCTATATCGGTCCGATGGTCGCGATGATCGAAACCCTGATCGCGGGCGGTCATGCCTATGCGAAAGAGCGTCACGTCCTGTTTCGCGTCCGCTCTTATGCCGGGTACGGCGCGTTGTCGGGCCGTACCATCGACGACATGATCGCAGGTGCGCGGGTCGAGATCGCCCCCTTCAAGGAAGACCCGATGGACTTCGTGCTGTGGAAGCCCTCGTCCGATCAGGAACCCGGCTGGGACAGTCCATGGGGCAGAGGTCGCCCCGGCTGGCACATCGAGTGCAGCGCGATGAGCCACGAACTGCTGGGCCCGTCTTTCGACATTCACGGCGGCGGTCTGGACCTGCAGTTTCCGCACCATGAAAACGAAATCGCCCAAAGCGCCTGCGCTCACCCTGAGGCGAGCTTTGCGAACGTCTGGATTCACAACGAGATGCTGCAGGTCGAGGGCAAGAAGATGTCCAAGAGTTTGGGCAACTTCTTTACCGTGCGCGATCTTCTGGAGCAGGGCGTGCCGGGTGAGGTGATCCGGTTCGTGATGCTGGGCACGCATTATTCCAAGCCGATGGATTGGACGAAAAAAAAGGCAGATCAGGCCGAGGCGACGCTACGAAAATGGCGCAACCAACTGGATGGCGCCGAGCCCGGTGCTGCGATCGCGACCGATGCCGTGATCGACGCATTGGCGGATGACCTCAACACGCCGCTCGCGATCACCAAGCTGCACGCTTTGTCTGCCGATGGTGACAAGGCAGCACTTCTGGCTTCGTTGAATTTGCTGGGTCTGGCCGAAGATTGGGAAGGTGGTCCGTCTCGCGATGTTGCGGTGACGACCAACCTTGAAAGGCTGTCGAAAAGCCTGACGCGCTTGCGGATCGACGCCCTGTCGACAAAGAACTTTGCGGCGGTGGATGCGCTGAAACGCGATCTTCTGGCCGCGGGTGTGGAGGTTCAGATGACGAACGAGGCCGTAAAGCTTCGCCCCGGGGTCGACTTCGATGCGGCTCGACTGGCGGACCTTGCATGACCCGCGAACGTCTCTGCCTCTTTGACACCACCCTGCGCGACGGCCAGCAGACCCAGGGCGTGCAATTTTCCACCGCCGAAAAGATACAGATCGCGCACGCGATCGACGCGCTTGGGGTGGACTACATCGAAGGGGGGTGGCCGGGGGCGAACCCGACGGATTCCGACTTCTTCGCCCATTCGCCGAAAACCCGCGCCACGATGACGGCCTTTGGCATGACCAAACGTGCGGGGCGGTCGGCCGGGAATGACGACGTGCTGGCGGCGGTGCTTAACGCGGCCACTCCGGCCGTCTGTCTGGTGGGCAAGACGCATGAGTATCATGTGACGACGGCGCTTGGAGTCTCGCTGGAGGAAAACCGCGACAACATCGCGGCTTCGATCGCGCATGTCACGGCGCAGAGGCGCGAGGCGCTGTTCGATGCCGAGCACTTCTTCGACGGCTACCGGTCCAACCCGGACTACGCCTTGTCCTGCCTGCGGGCAGCCAAGGACGCTGGCGCGCGGTGGATCGTGCTCTGCGACACCAACGGCGGCACCTTGCCCGCCGAAATCGGTCGCGTCACAGCCGAAGTGATCGCGGCGGGCATTCCGGGCGACCACCTTGGCATCCATTGCCATGACGACACCGGAAATGCCGTCGCCTGCACGCTGGCCGCCGTCGATGCTGGCGCGCGGCAGATCCAGGGCACGCTGAACGGCCTTGGCGAACGCTGCGGTAACGCCAACCTGACGACGCTGATCCCGACGCTGCTTCTAAAGGAACCCTACGCCAGCCGGTTCGACACCGGCGTCACTCGCGACACCCTCGCGGATTTGCTGAAGACCAGCCGCATGCTCGACGACATCCTGAACCGCGTGCCGCGCCGTGCCGCGCCGTACGTCGGCGCGTCTGCCTTTGCGCACAAGGCCGGACTGCATGCCAGCGCCATCCTGAAGAACCCGCACACATATGAACACATCGACCCCGCGCTAGTCGGCAACGACCGCATCATTCCGATGTCGAACCAGGCCGGCCAATCGAACCTGCGCGCCCGTCTGGTGGCGGCGGGGCTGACCGTCGCGCCGGTCGATCCGCGGCTTGGCCGCATCCTCGACATCGTCAAGGATCGCGAGGATCAGGGCTATGCCTATGACAGTGCGCAGGCGAGCTTCGAGCTGGTGGCGCGGCGCGAACTGGGCCTGCTGCCCACGTTTTTCGAGGTCAAGCGCTATCGGGTCACCGTCGAACGTCGCAAGAACAAGTACGATCGCATGGTCAGCCTGTCTGAGGCGGTGGTGGTGGTGAAGATCGGCGAGCGCAAGATGCTGTCGGTCTCCGAGTCGATGGACGAAACCGGCACCGACCGTGGCCCGGTCAATGCGCTAGCCAAGGCGCTGGCCAAGGACCTCGGCCCGTATCAGGCGGTGATCGACGACATGCGGCTGGTCGATTTCAAGGTGCGCATCACGCAAGGCGGGACCGAGGCCGTGACCCGCGTCATTATCGACAGCGAAGACGCGCAGGGCCGGCGGTGGTCGACCGTCGGCGTCAGCGCCAACATCGTCGACGCCAGTTTCGAGGCGCTGCTGGACGCGATCAACTGGAAACTGATCCGCGATGTCGGGCACCCGGTGGAGCGCGCGCCGTGAGCATCGACGCCTGTGCCGCGCTGGTCCTGCGCGGTGACCCCGACCGGTTCGCCGCCGTGATGGCAGCCCCGGTCGCGGCGCGCGCCCGTCTGTTTCCGCTTTATGCCTTCAACCTCGAGGTTGCGCGGGCGCCTTGGGTCACCCGCGAGCCGCTGATCGCCGAGATGCGCCTGCAATGGTGGCGCGATGTGGTGGTCGAGCCTGCACCGCGCGCGCACGAAGTCGCAGGCCCGCTGCACGCCCTGATCCGCGACGCGGGGCTGCCGGTGACGGTTCTGGATACGCTGATCGCTGCGCGCCGCTGGGATGTCTACCATGACCCGTTCGCCGACATGGCCGCATTCAGCGACTATCTTCAGGATACGGCAGGCGGGCTGATGTGGCTTGCGGCCTGCGCCATTGGGGCGCGTTCGGGCGATGAAGCGGCCGCTCGGGATCTTGGCTGGGCGACCGGGCTGGCCGGGTTCTTGCGGGCGGTGCCGGAACTGCAGGCGCGCGGGCGGGTACCGTTGCCCGACGCCAGCCGCGATGGCCTTGCGCGATTGGCAGGCGAGGGATTGGCCCGGCTCGACCGGGCACGCCAAGGCCGCATCCCGCGCGCGGCGGCGCTGGCCGCATGGCAGACAGCCCCGGTGTTGCGGCGCGTGGCGCAGGATCCGGACCGGGTCGCCACAGGGTCCTTGGCCCTGTCGGAATTCGACCGGCGGCGATGGCTCGTGTGGCAGGCCCTGACCGGGCGGTTCTAAGTCCGTCGGTGCGCGGCGTCGTCTAGACCGGCACGTGTTTCGGCCGCAGGGCCAGCCAGATCAGCGCGCCGCCCGCCAGCACCAGAAACGGCAGCATCGCCATGTTGACGGCCATCCAGCCCGTCTGGACCGAGCCGCCCGAACAATTCATCAATCCGCCCGACGAGAACGACGCCAGCGTGACACCGCCAAACACAATCAGATCGTTCATCCCCTGCATCCGGCCGCGTTCCTCGGGTGCGTGCGATCCGGCCAGCATCGTGGTCGCCCCGATGAAGCCGAAGTTCCAGCCGATGCCCAGCAGAACCAACGCCACGAAGAAGTTCGACAGATCGACCCCCGCGATGGCCACGGCACCCGACGCGGCCAGAATCACCAGTCCCAGCGTCATCACCCGTTCCACCCCGAACCGGGCTATGATGTGCCCGGTCACAAAACTGGGGGCATACATCGCGAGCACATGCGCGGTCTCGACGTTGGCCGCATCTGCCGTCTTGTAGCCGCACCCCACCACCGCCAGCGGAGAGGACGTCATCACCAAGTTCATCAGCGCATAGGACACCGTCGCGACGATCACCGCGACGGCGATGCGCGGCGTGCACAGCATCTGGATCCGCGTCCGCCCGGCGGGTGCCCCGGCGATCGGAGGCGCAGGCGTCGGGATCTTCAGCGCGGCGAACAGGAACACGCCGATCAGGTTCAGGCTGATCACGGCCAGATAGGTGCCCAGAAACGGCACGACCATGCTTTGCGCCGTCACCTTCACCAGTTGCGGCCCGATCACTGCAGACAGCAGACCCCCGGCCATGACCCACGAGATTGCCTTGGCGCGAAAGGCTTCGCTTGCCGTATCGGCGGCGGCAAAGCGGTAGAACCCCTGCGCCGACATGTAGATGCCGGTGAACAACGACCCTAGCACGAAGAGCCAGAACGACTGGATCAGCAACCCGTAGGCCCCGACCGCGGCACCCAGCGCCCCGCCCGCCGCTCCAACCACAAAACCCGCCCTGCGCCCGTGGCGTGCCATGAAGGCCGAGATTGGCGTGGCCGTCAGCATCGATCCGATCACGGCCGCAGTGATCGGCAGCGTGGCCCAGCAGGGGTTCGGCGCAAGGCCCTGACCCGCAAGCCCGGCGATGGTAAAGATCATCGGCATCTGCGCGCCCAGCACGGCCTGCGCCGCGACGAGGACAAAGACGTTGCGACGGGCGAGGGCATCGGTTTGCGGCATGATGCCACAATCGGTATGACGTGACGGACGGTTCGGCAAGGGGCAACGGCGGATCATGGTGGGTCGGATCATCACGACACTCGATTGCGTGGCGGAAGGCGCTGCGTGGCTCGCGCGCGCGGAGCCGGCCTTTGCCCGCGCGCTGGCCGTCTGCGGACCTTTGCCGTTGCGCCGGCAGGATGACGGATTTGCAGCCTTGCTGTCGGCGATCGTGGGCCAGCAGGTGTCGGTCGCGTCGGCCAGCGCGATCTGGGCGCGGTTGCAGGCGGCGGGCTTGACCGACGCGGCCGCGATGGCGGTTGCCAGCGACGAGATGCTGCGCGCGGCCGGCCTTAGCCGCCAGAAGGCCCGCTACGGCCGCGCACTGGCCGAGGCCAACATAGATTTCAACGCTCTGCGCCTTGCACCCGACGCGGATGTCATGGAGATCCTGACCGCCGTTCCCGGAATCGGTCGCTGGACTGCCGAGATCTATGCCATGTTCGCGCTGGGGCGGGCAGATGTGTTCGCACCGGGCGACCTGGCCCTGCAAGAGGCCGCGCGGGTGCTGTTCGCACTTCAGGATCGCCCAAACGAGCGGACGCTGCGCGCCATGGCCGAGGCGTGGTCGCCGTGGCGGTCGGTTGCGGCGCGGGTGCTTTGGGCCTATTACCGCGTGACGACGCTGCGCGAAGGGGTTCGGCCATGAAAGAGTTGCGGTTCGATCGAAAACCCGCCCTGTCGGGACGGGCCAAGAGCATGGTCGTGTTTCTGCATGGTTACGGCGCGAACGGTGCCGATCTCTTTGGTCTTGCGGAACCGCTTGCGCCGCATTTGCCTGACACCGTGTTTCTCGCGCCGGACGCTCCCGAGACGACCGAAGGCGGGTACGGCTTGCAATGGTTTTCCATTCCATGGCTCGACGGGTCCAGCGAAGAGTCGGCGCGCCAAGGGTTGCAGCGCGCCAAGCAAGATCTGGACGCCTTTCTTGACGCGCGGCTCGCCGAGGAAGGTTTGCAAGATAACGCGCTGTGCCTGTTGGGTTTTTCGCAAGGCGCGATGCTGGCGATGCATGTGGCCCCGCGCCGGAAAAGCCCCATGGCCGGGGTTATCGCCATCTCGGGCCGGCTTCTCGACCCAGATGCACTGGCGCAAACCACGGTGCGCCCGCCGGTGCTGCTGATACACGGCGATGACGATCAGGTCGTGCCTTTTGCGAGCATGGCCCATGCGGGCGAGGTTCTGACCTCGGCAGGGTTCGAGACGTTCGCGCATGTCATGCGCGGCATCGGCCACGGCATCGCGCCGGACGGGCTTTCGGTGGCGCTGGCGTTCCTGAGCGACAAGCTGCCGTCCTAGCCCCGACCGCCATTGGCCAGATACGCCGCACATCCCATCAATGCCGCGTAATCATCCTCCACCACCGTGATCGAAAACGCCGTCGTCAGCAGATCGACCCGCCGCGGCTCGCGGAAGGTTTTCTCGAGGCCGAACCGGTCGAAGTGTGGGATCATCGCCCGGGACATGCCGCCGATCAGATAGATGCCGTCGTAGGGCAGGTGGATCAACGCGAGATCGGCAAGCGTTTGCGCCAGGATGCGGACATAAAGCGCCGCGGCATGCGTCGCCACCGGATCGCCCGTGTTCAGCGCCGCAAACACCTCGGCCGACGACATTGTGCCAGCGGCCCCTGCCTCTGCCGCGGCAAAGGCATAAAGATTGGCTAGCCCCCGACCCGCCAACACCTCTTCGACCCCGCAATGCGCCGCGTCGCCGCGCTTGGAAAGTTGATCTTCGACAAAGCGGATCAGCCGCAAGTCCTCGTCGCAGCGCACCGGCAAGTTCACATGCCCGCATTCCGAAGGCGGCACGACGCGGCCCCAGGGCGTGTTGTGTACCGGCGCTGCGTTGACGCCGGTGCCGAGACCGACAACCAGCATCGACGCACCCGGCTTTGCCGGTCCGTCCAGAACCTTATGAAGATGATCGGGCGCGATGTGCCCCACGGCCTGTCCTTGCGCCTGCAGATCGTTCAGGATGGCAGTGCGCTGTGCGCCCGTGGCGCGGGTCAGTTGCGCGGCATCGATCACCCACGACAGGTTGGTCATCTCGGCCACGCCGTCCTGCACCGGACCGGCTGCCGCCACGCAGGCCCCGTCGACCGACGTCAGGCCCTGCTGCGCCAGATACGCGGTCAGGATCGGCTCCAACCCCGGATGATCCGCGTTCCTGAAGCTGACCGCCGAAGCGCGGCGCACTTGTGCGCCATCGGCGAGGGCGACGCGGGTGTTGGTGCCACCGATATCTGCAAGAATGGCAAGCGTCATAACGGTCCCTCAGGTGTTGCGCGCCAAGGCCCGCGCATAGGCATGATACGAAGCCTTCGGCACGCGCTTTTGCGTTTCATAGTCGACATGCACAAGACCAAAGCGCTTGGCATAGCCTTCTGCCCACTCGAAATTGTCCAGAAGCGACCAATAGAAGAACCCTTTGACGTTGGCGCCGTCTGCGATGGCGCGGCGCGTGGCGTCCAGATGCGCGAACAGGTATTCCGTGCGGATGTCGTCGGTTACGGCATTGTCTTCAAGCTCGTCGGCGTTGGCCATGCCGTTTTCCGTGACGTAGATCGGCAGATCGCCCACATAGTCGCGCGCGATGCGCGTCAAGAACCCATGCAGGCCTTCGGGATAGATTTCCCAACCCATCTGGGTCTTGGGCAGTGCGCCGGGCACGTCGCGCAACGCAGGCCACGGCTGATCGGGCGCGGCCGCGTGCAGATGGCGTGTGTAGTAGTTGACCCCGAGCCAGTCGAGCGGTTGTCCGATCACGTCCAAGTCAGCCTGCCAGCCATGGGGCATGTATGTGGAAAGACCTGCAAGCACCTGTTCAGGATAGGATTTACGGGTGATGGCCTCGATGAACCATCGGTTGAAGATTCCGTCCCAAAGGTCGGCCGCCTCGACATCAGCCTCCGCCGGCGTGGCTGGCGCGGCATGATCGAAGTTCAGCACGATGCCCAGATTGGCTTGCCCCATGTCGCGCAGCCGCGCGATGGCAAGACCGTGCGCCAGCAGGACGTGGTGCATGGAACGCGCGGTGGCCCGGATGTCGCGCAGGCCCGGTGCATGCGCACCGATGAAATGCGACAACCACGCCACGCACCAAGGCTCGTTGATCGTGGCGATGCTGTGCACCCGGTCACCCAGCGTGCGGGTGATCGTTTCGGCGAAATCGGCAAACCGGTGGCAGGTGTCGCGGTTGGTCCAGCCCCCCGTGTCGGCCAGCGCCGAAGGCAGTTCCCAATGGTACAACGTCTGGAACGGCTTCAGCCCGCGCTCGAGCATGCCATCAACCAGTTTGTCATAGAATGCAACGCCTTCCGGGTTGACGTTCACGCCGTCGGGCATAACTCGCGCCCAAGAGGTGGAAAATCGGTAGGCGTCCATCCGGGCGGCTTGCATAAGGTCCAGGTCTGCGGGCCAGGTGTGGTAGTGGTCGCAGGCGATCCGACCGTCCTCGGAGCGGCGCACGTTGCCCGGGGTGGCCGAAAAGCTGTCCCAGTGGCAGGGGCCGGCACCGCCGAACTGGCTGCCCTCGATCTGGTAGGCGGCGGTGGCTGCCCCGAACATGAAATCGGGCGGAAAATCAAAGCGGGTCAGCATGGCCTGCGCCTCCGTGGACAAGCGGGCCGGTGGATTGGCCGATGATCAATTCCGCCTCGAGCAGATGGGTGCGGGGCGCAGTGTCCGGTGCCGCGATCAGGTCCAGTACCATCTGCGCGGCCAGTCGTCCGGCGTGGCGCACCGACGACCGCGTCGCGGTGAAGATCGGCACATCCTCGCCGTTGCGCAGGTAGGACAGATCGTCGTCGAACAGGATCACCGACACGTCCCGGCCGATCTGCAGCCCGCGCGCCTCGATCGCGCGGCGCACCCCCATGCCCGACAGCATCGACGCCGCCAGAAAGGCCGTGGGCGGATCGGGCAGATCCAGCATCTGTGCCGCCGCGCGGTAGCCCGACAGCTCGGTCATCTCGTCGCTGACCATCAGCGCGGGATCGGCAGTCATTCCGCGGGCCGCAAGGGCATCGGTGTAGCCGGTGCGTCTGCGAATGGCGAAATCCATGTACTCCAGACCATTGACCAGCGCGATGCGGCGGTGGCCGAGGTCCAGCAAGAACTCGGTCGCCCGCAGAAACGCACGGCGGTTGTTGACGTCGACCCAGTTGTAGGCGGCTTCGGTGCCCGTCGCGCGCCCGTGAAATACCGCAGGCAGCCCGATGTCGGAGAGGACCTTGATCCGCGGGTCGTGCCGTTTGACCGAATGCACGATGACGCCATCGACCGCCCCGCGCGAGGCGAGGTCGCGGTAGGCGGCCTCTTCGCTGTCGTTGCTGACCACCGACAGCATCATGTCATAGCCGTTCTGCGAATAGACCTCGCCGGCGCCGGCGATGAAATCGGCAAAGATCGGGTTCATGATCTCGTTGCGGGTCAGGCCGCTCATCACATGCCCGACGGCCATCGCCCGCCCGGTGGCCAGGCGGATCGCCCGCGCGTTCGGGCGGTAGTTGTGCCGTTTGGCCGCAGCCATCACCCGGTCGCGTGTCGTCTCGTTCACCTCGGGATAGCCATTCAGCGCGCGGCTGACCGTGGTTGGCGAAAGGCCGAGTTTGCTGGCCAGTTCCTTGAGGTTCATCGTGGGCATGCCCGTCAGGTCAAAATGCGGCTGCGATCAGAATAGTCGGCGGTTTGGCCCGGTCAAAGCGGGCATGGCGCTTGCGTAAACGTTTTAGGACCTGTGTGGAAGTCTGAACACGGGGCGGCGGTCAAACCGATTTGGCCGATGCCGGCGCCGGGAGCCATGCTAGGCATTTGCGGGGGGCGGCAGGGCGTGGCAAGCTGACCGCAAACGGAGGATGGAATGGCGGTTTCGGTGACGGACGACCTGGTCGCGGCCTATGCGCGCGACGGCGCTGTGCTGGTGCGCGGCCTTTGGGCCGATTGGGTCGACGTGCTGCGCGCGGGCGTGGCGCGCAACATGGCGGCACCATCGGAATACGGGGCGGAAAACCTGAAACCCGGCGAGGCGGGACGGTTCTTCGACGATTACTGCAACTGGCAGCGCATTCCCGAATTCGCGCAGGTCATCCGCGAATCGCAGGTGGCGGGTGTGGCGGCGCGCCTGATGGGCTCGGATCGGGTCCAGCTGTTTCACGACCACGTTCTGGTCAAGGAACCCGGAACCGCCAAGCCAACGCCCTGGCATCAGGATGGCCCCTACTATTTTGTCGAGGGGCAGCACACGGTCAGCTTCTGGTCCCCGCTGGACCCGGTACGCGAGGCGAGCCTGCGCTGCGTCGCAGGGTCGCACAAATGGCCACGGGACGTCCTTCCCACCCGATGGCTGACGGAAACCGCGTTCTATCCCGATCCCGAACGTTATATGGCCGTGCCCGACCCGGATGCTGAAGGCATGACGGTTCTGGAATGGCAGATGGAGCCGGGCGACGCGATCGCGTTCCACTTTCGCACGTTGCACGGCGCGCGCGGCAATACCACGACCGAACGGCGACGGGCCTTTTCCCTGCGCTTGGTCGGCGAAGACGCTCGCGTCGTCGACCGACCCGGCCGCACGTCGCCCCCGTTTCCGGGACACGGCATGCGGGCCGGAGAGCGCCTGCGGGACGACTGGTTTCCGGTGCTGACGGTCTGACAGAGGGCGCCCGGGGCCCTTGCCGGCAGGGGCATCGAGCCCCCGCCGACCCGGCGTGCGACCCACCGTCGGGATTGCGGCTTGGGATTGCGCCCCGCACGCGCTAGTGATGCGGGGCGTCGACCGGCAGTGTCGCAAGCCGGAGCGCGACGACAGGGATGCCGGGGTCGTGATGCAATCGCAAGGGGAGGTCGCTGCACCATGCCGAAACCGATCCGGATGCCACCAGCGATCTTTCCGGTCATCCTTGGGCTGCTGGGCTTGGGGTTGGCGATGCGCCGGGCGCTGGCGGACCTTGGGTGGCCCGGCGGATTGGCCGAGGTGGTGCTGGGCGCGGCCGGGGCGCTGTGGCTGGTTGCTGCCGCCGCGCTGTGCCGGAAATACGCCCGCAGGCCGGCCGCGATCACTGATGATCTGCAAGCGGTGCCCGGTCGCGGTGGCATCGCTGCGGCGAGTGCGGGCGGCATGGCGTGCGCGGCTGCGATGGCCCCGTTCGCGCCGCAAGTGGCGGGCGGTCTGCTGATGCTCGCGCTGGTGGTGCATGCGGGTCAAGCGGTGGTTCTGGTCCGGGTGTTGCGCCGCGTGCCTGCGCCTGCGCGCGGGCCGAACCCGACGCTGCACCTGTCGTTCGTCGGGCCGATCGTCGGCGCCGTGGCGGCGCTGGCCCTGGGCTGGGGCGGCCTCGCCACTGCGATCTTCTGGGCCACGCTGCCGGTGGCCATGCTGATCTGGGCACAAGGCGCAATGCAGGCCGCGCGCGCCACGCCAGCGGTACCGTTGCGCCCATTGCTCGCCATCCATCTGGCACCGGCAAGCCTGTTGGCGACCGTGGCCGCACAGACGGGCCAGCCGGCGGTTGCGGTTCTCTTGACGCTGGCGGGGAGCCTCTATCTGATCGCGCTGGTGCTGGTGTCGCGCTGGCTGTTGGCCGGCGGGTTTTCTGCGACCTGGGGCAGCCTGACCTTTCCGCTTGTTGCCTATGCTGGGGCTTTGCTGGCGGTTGGGTGGCTGTGGGCGGGTCTGGTGGTGCTGCTTGCGGCCTTGGTGGTGGTTCCCGCGATTGCCAACAGACTGATCAGGATGTGGGCGGACGGCAGCCTTGCGCAAAATACCGGTTCCGCGACGGCATAGACCCGGCTACGGCGCAGGGTGCACCTGCGCGACCCAGGCACGCGCAATAGCAAGCCCGTGCGCATCAGCGTTGACGCCCGCCTTGCCCGCCCGCTGCGGCAAGGCCGCGGTCCAGCCCAGATCCAGCCGTTCGACCAGATCGGGGAAGGTGCGCGTCCAGTCCGCCACCACGGCCCGGCTCGCTTCGAAATGAAACTGCATGCCATAGCCCGCGCGCCCGAACCGAAAGGCTTGCGCGGGGGTCACCGGGCTGTGCGCCAGATGCGCCGCACCGAGGGGCAGGGTGAAGGTGTCGGAGTGCCACTCGAAGATCGGAAACTCCGTCGGGCGTCCACCCAGCACCGGGTCCGCACGCCCCGCCTCGGTCAATGCAACATCACACCAGCCGAATTCTGGCGCCGCACCCAGTTGGTTGATCGCACCCAATCCGCGCGCAAAGACCTGTGCACCAAGGCAGATGCCCAGCACTGCGGTGCCATCCGCAGCCTGCCGCGCCATCAATGCCCCCAGCACCGGCAGATAGGGGTGCGTGTCGTCCGCGAGGGCGGATTGCTCGCCGCCGAACACCACCAGCCCGTCGAAACTGCCCGCTTCGGGCAGGACCCCGTCCACAAACGGCCGATACTGCCGGATCCGGGCCCCCGCCTCGTGCAAAGCGACGCCGACCAGACCGTGATGGGTGATGGCCGTGTTTTCGACGATGGCGATACGCATGGTGTTCCTTGTGTTTTGCCGCAGTCTGCACAGGCGCACGGCAACGGCAAGAGCGCCTTGCAGGGGGTTGCCTTCGCGGGCGGTCCATGAAACAGCGACTTGTCAAACGAAACGCTCCCAAAGCCCCCGATGGAGGATGTCATGGAGATTCGCGAGGCGCTCACCTTTGACGATGTGCTGCTGGTCCCGGCGGCGAGTTCGGTTCTACCCTCCGAGGCGGACACGGCGACCTTCGTGACGAAGGCGATCCGGATGAACATTCCGCTGTTGTCGTCGGCCATGGACACGGTGACGGAAGGCCGGATGGCCATTGCGATGGCACAGGCGGGCGGCATCGGGGTGATTCATCGCAATCTGGATACCGAAGCCCAGGCGCGCGAAGTGCGCCGGGTGAAGCGGTTCGAATCCGGCGTGGTCTATGCCCCGATCACCCTGACGCCCGATCAGACACTGGCCGATGCCAAGGTGCTGATGGACCGCTACAACATCACCGGCTTTCCGGTGATCGACGAACAGGGCCGGGTCCTGGGGATCGTGACGAACCGGGACATGCGTTTTGCCACCGACGACAAGACACCGGTGCGGGTGATGATGACCTCGGACAACCTCGCACTGTTGCGCGAACCCGCAGACCGTGATGCCGCGATCAGCCTGATGAAGGCGCGACGGATAGAAAAGCTGCTGGTGACCGACGGAGACGGCAAACTGACCGGTCTGTTGACCTTGAAGGACACCGAGAAATCGGTGCTGAACCCCCACGCCTGCAAGGACAGCATGGGCCGTTTGCGAGTGGCAGCGGCGACCACGGTGGGCGACGCGGGGTTCGAGCGGTCGCAGGCGCTGATCGACGCGGGCGTCGACATGGTGGTGATCGACACCGCGCATGGCCATTCAGCCGGGGTCGCCCTGGCGGTCGAACGTATCAAGCGGTTGTCGAACGACGTGCAGGTCGTGGCCGGCAATGTGGCCACCGCCGAGGCGACGCGCGCCCTGATCGGATCGGGGGCGGATGCGGTCAAGGTCGGCATCGGGCCGGGCAGCATCTGCACCACCCGCATCGTCGCGGGCGTCGGGGTGCCGCAGTTGACCGCGATCATGGACGCGGCGCGCGCTGCGGGGGACATACCGATCATCGCGGACGGCGGGATCAAGTATTCGGGCGATTTCGCCAAGGCGATCGCGGCGGGGGCATCCTGCGCCATGGTCGGCTCGGCCATCGCTGGCACCGACGAGGCCCCCGGCGAGGTGATCTTGTGGAACGGGCGGTCCTACAAATCCTACCGCGGCATGGGCAGCCTTGGCGCGATGGCACGCGGATCGGCCGACCGGTATTTCCAGAAAGACGCGGCGTCCGACAAGCTGGTGCCCGAAGGGATCGAGGGGCAGGTGCCTTACAAGGGCTCT
>JANNNU010000201.1:0-44836 GCA_031398695.1 Paracoccaceae bacterium
GCCAGCGCCACGAAGTTCAGCCCGTCGGCATAGGCGGTGATGCCAAAGGTGAACCGCGGCGTCCCGGTGTAGATGTCGGTGCCCACCATACCCAACAGCAACCCCAGCACCACCATCGCCAGCGCCTTCAGGATCGAGCCGTGCGCAAGGGCGATCGCCGACACCAAGCCCAGCAGCATCAGACTAAAATACTCGGCCGCGCCGAATTTCAGCGCCACGATGGTCAGGGGTGGGGCAAAGATCGCGACCAGCAGCGTGGCGACCGACCCGGCAAAGAACGACCCCAGCGCGGCGACGGCCAGTGCCGTGCCCGCCTTGCCCTTGCGCGCCATCTGATAGCCGTCGATGGCGGTGACGGCAGAGGACGACTCGCCCGGCATGTTGATCAGGATCGCGGTCGTCGAGCCGCCGTATTGCGCGCCATAATAGATCCCGGCCAGCATGATCAGCGAGGACACCGGTTCCAGCTGAAAGGTGATCGGCAGCAGCATGGCGATGGTCGCGGTCGCCCCGATGCCAGGCAGCACCCCGATCAGCGTCCCCAGCACGACCCCGATCAGGCAGAACAGCAGGTTTGCGGGCGTGCCGGCCGTGGCGAACCCCAGCGCGAGATTGGAAAACAGGTCCATCGTTGTCCCCTAAAACGAAAGCCAGGGGCCGAAACGCCGGAATGGCAGGCCGAGGGCATAGCTGAACACCAAGGTGCAAAAGATCGTGACACCCGCCGACAACAACAGCGCGGGCAGGAATTTCATCTTCAGCGACGCCATCGCCGCGATCAGTGTCGTCAGAAAGATCGACGGCACAAACCCGAGCCCGCGCACTGTCACGCCGAAAAAGATCGGCGCGGGGATGATGAACAGGATGCCGCGCCAGGCATGGGCAGACATCTCTTCGGCGACCGACTTGAACGAACTGGCCACGATGAAGCTGCCCAGCACGATCAACAGCCCCGCCAGAACCAGCGGAAAATACCCAGGCCCCATGCGCAGCGACGTGCCAAGTTCCATCCCCAGCGCCTGCAGGCCAAAGACCAGCCCGACCAGAATGAACAGGACGCCCGCAATGGCATCCGTTTTGTTGAGTGTATTCATTGTCCCCCCCCGTTGTAATGGAATCGGCCCCGGGGTTTGCACCACCGGGGCCGCAGTTGCAGGGATCAGTCGGCGTAGACGCCTGCCGCCTCGATGATCGGCTTCCAGCGGGCGATTTCACCCTCCAGCTTGGCCTGCAGCGCAGCGGGGGTCACTTCGGCGGCGGCAACCGGGGTGGTGCCCAGTTCGCCCATCGCGGTAGCGATGCCCGGATCGGCCAGCGCCACGGCCAGCGAAGCCGTCAGACGATCCAGCGCCTCGGCCGGTGTGCCCTTGGGGGCGTAGACGCCGTGCCAGATGCCGACCTCCAGACCGCCCAGACCCGCTTCTGAAACGGTCGGCAAGTCGGGGAACACGTCCAGACGCGCGGGCGAGGTCACGGCATAGCCCTTGATGGTGCCGCCCTTGATCTGTTCGGTCGTGTTGGTGGTCTGGTCGCACATCAGGTCGACCTGGCCGCCAAGAAGGTCGGTCATCGCGGGCCCGGTGCCCTTGTAGGGGACGGTCACGATCGGGGCTTCCAGCGCCTGCATGAACAGCATGCCGCACAGGTGGCTGGCGGCACCGATGCCGGCGTTCGCCATGGTCAGCGTGTCGGCGTTTTCCTTGACGTAGGTGACAAGCGACGCCATGTCGGACGGCTCGAAATCCTTGCGCGCGACGATGGTCATCGGCACTTCGGTGACCAGACCGACATATTCGAATGCTTCCAGCGGCTTGTAGGCCAGGTTGCGATAGAGCGTCGCCGAGGTCGCCATGCCGATGTGGTGCAGCAGGATGGTGTAACCGTCCGCTTCGGCCGTTGCGACCTGACCCGCGCCCAAAGTGCCACCGGCCCCGCCGACGTTTTCGACGATGACCTGCTGGCCCAGATCTGCCGACATCTTTTCGGCAACCAGACGCGCGACAGTATCGGTCGGACCACCGGCGGCGAACGGCACGACCATAGTGATCGACCGGTCAGGATAGCCCTGCGCCATGGCACCCGATGCCAACAGGACAGTACCGGCGAGCGCGCCGGCGAGTTTGAGTGTGAAAGCCATGAGTTCCTCCCTGAACGTAGGCGATATGTGGCCGCATCCCGGCAAAGGGGTGCACGCCAGAATACCTAAGCGCCGATCCGGGCAGGGTGCAAACGCTGCCGGATCGCGGAAGCAACTAAGTTGCGGCAAACCGCGCCCGATGGGTGGATTTCGGAACACACACGCAAAGAGATGGGTGGATTTCCCCCCATCCGCGCCGGCGTCAGTCCTCTGCCCCGTCGGGGTCGAGGATCAGACGGCGGTCCAGGCCATGCTTTTGCATCTTTTCGTACAGCGTCTTGCGCGAAATCCCGAGCGATTCGTAGACACCCCGCAGCCGCCCGTCATGCGCCGCAATTGCCGCACCGATCACGCTGCGTTCAAACCCCGCCACGCGGTCGGCCAGCCGGGGCAGGGGGGTGCCCGCCGCCCCCTCCATCCAGTCCAGCCCCAGCACATGGCGGTCGGCCACGTTGCGCAGTTCGCGCACGTTGCCGGGCCAGTCGCGCGCGGTCAGGTCGGCCAGACTTTCGGGCGTGGGCAGGCGGTCCTCGGCCCCGTGCCGCGCCGCCGCCTCGCGCAGCAACTGCAGGAACAGCAGCGAGATATCCTCGCGCCGCGCCGATAGGGGCGGCACCCGCAGCGTGGCGACGTTCAGCCGCCAGAACAGATCCTCGCGGAACCGCGCCTTCGCCACTTCCGCCTCCAGCTCCGCCCGGCTGGTCGCGATGAACCGCACATCCAGCGGGATCGGGTCGTTCGACCCCAGCCGCGTGATGACCCGCTCCTGCAGGACCCGCAGCAATTTCGCCTGCAGATCCAGCGGCATGGTGTCGATGTCGTCCAGCAGAACCGTGCCGCCGCGCGCATGTTCGAACCGGCCATAGCGCGCGCGCAGGGCACCGGGAAACGCGCCCGGCTCGTGGCCGAACAACTCGGATTCGATCAGCGTCGCAGGCAGTGCTGCGCAGTTGATCGCGATGAAGGGCCGCGCCGCCCGCGCCGAAAGGTCATGCAGCGCGCGGGCCACCACCTCCTTGCCCGCCCCGGTCGGCCCGGTGATCAGCACATCCGTCTCGCTGGCCCCGATGGTGCGCATCCGGCGGCGCAGGTCGATCATCACCGCCGACCGCCCCGGCAGGCGCACCTCCATGTCGTCCTGCTGTCCTGCCGCCGCCCGAAGCCTACGATTTTCCATCACCAGCGCCCGATGGTCGACCGCGCGGCGCAGCACCGCCACCAGCCCCTGCATCGCGAAAGGTTTCGCGATGAAGTCATAGGCCCCCCGCCGCATCGCCTCGACCGCAAGCTGCACTTCGGCATGGCCGGTGATCAGGATGACCGGCAGTTCCGAATCAATCTCGCGCAGGCGCTGCAACAGGGTCATCCCGTCCATCCCCGGCATCCGGATATCCGACACGATCACCCCGTTGAAGCCCGGCCCGGCGTGCCCCAGCGCTTCTTCGGCAGCGGCAAAGGCCGTCACGGCAAGGCCCGCCAGATCCAGCGCCTGTTCGGTCGACTGGCGCATCGCCGCGTCGTCGTCGATCAGCAGGATGCGCCCGCTGCTCATCGCCGGTATCCGGTCATTCGGCTGCCACCCGGCGCGCCTCGGCGGCACGCAGCATCAGGGTAAACACGGCCCCGCCGCCGGGATGGTTCGCCACGCGCAGGTCCCCGCCGAAATCCTTCATGATGTTGTACGAGATCGACAGCCCCAGCCCCAACCCGGACCCCACCCGTTTGGTGGTGAAGAACGGGTCGAAAATCCGGTCGGCGATCGCCGCGGCCACCCCCGGCCCGTGGTCGCGGATCTCGAGCAGGACGTGCCCGCCCTCTACCCGCCCGGTGATGTCGATGCGCGGAAAGACCCGGTCCTCCAGCGCATCCGCCGCGTTGGACAGCACGTTGGCCAGCACCTGCTGCAACCGCACCGGCCCCCCCAGAACGGCGGGCAGATCGGGCAGGGTGACCGACAGTGCGATCCGGCCCAGCCGCGGGGCGGCTAGGGACAGCGCCTCGGCCACCGCCTGCTCTAGATCGACCACCTTCAGCGGCGCGTCGGGTTTGCGCGCGACGTTGCGCAGGTGCTGCGCAATCGCTGCCATCCGGTCGATCAACGCCACGATCTGCCCGATATTCTCGCGCGCCCGCACCGTGTCACCCCGGTCGATCAGGATCGCTGCGCTATCGGCATAGTTGCGTGCCGCCGACAGCGGCTGGTTGATCTCGTGGCTCAGCGCCGCCGACATCTGGCCCAGTGCCGCCAGCTTGCCCGCCTGAACGAGATCGTCCTGCGTGCGGCGCAATTCGGCCTCGGTCGCCCTCCGCTCGGCCACCTCGCCCTGCATCTGCACGTTGACCCGCGCGAGATCGGCTGTCCGTTCGTCCACCCGGCGTTCCAGCTCGGCCTTGGCATGCTCTTGCGCCGCCAGCCGTTCGGCCAGCCGCGCACGGCGCTGCAACCACACCAGCCCCAGCCCGGCAACGATACCCAGCCCCAGCAGCAGCGCGGCAGAGGCCAGACGCGACTGCGCCCGTGCGCCCGCCGTGTCCAGCAGCACATGCACAGTCCAGTCGGCCAGCGGCATCGCCGCCCGCGCCTCCAGATAGCTGCGCCGGCCATTCGCCGCCGACAGTTGCAGCACCGGCAGCCCCTGCACATCGGTCCAGTGATGCGCCAGCGGCCGTACCGCCACCTCGGCATACCGGCGCACTTCGGCCGATCGCGCCAGCCGGTCGGGCGTCAGCGGCAGGAACCCCTGATATAGCCATTCCGGTTCGGTGGACAGGAACACGACCCCTTCGGCATCCGTTACGATGATCGCTTCGGCCTGCCGTCGCCAGTCCGCCTCGATCGCGTCCAGATCGACCTTGACCGCGATCACCCCCGCGATCCGACCGGCCCGGTCCCGCACCGCCGAGGCAAAGTAATAGCCCCTCACGCCCGACGTCGTGCCCAACGCAAAGAACCGGCCCTGAGCGCCGCCGATCGCCTGCGTGAAATATGGCCGGAACGAGAAATCCTGCCCGACGAAGCTGTCGGCTTGGTCGACATTGCTTGATGCGATCGTCACGCCGTCCGCACCCATCACATAGATCACCGACGAATCCAGCAACGTGTTGCGTTCGGCCAGCCAGCGGTTGATCGCGGCCACCTGGGCTGGATCGACCGGTCCACTGACCAGCCCGCGCAGATCGTCGTCGTCGGCCAGCAGGTCCGGCACCGCCTGATAGCGCCGCAAATGTCCGTCCAGCGCCTGCAGCGTCAACTGCAACGTCGCCTCGGCGCGCCCCTGATCGGCCCGCAGATAGGACCCCAGCACAAGCCCCGAGCCGATCCACGCCAGCAGGCCCAGGGCCAGTATCGCCAACCAAGCCGTCGCGATCTTGTGCTGTCGTGTCACCCTAAGCCTCGCCGTTGCTGTGGCGCGCATTCTGATCGACACGACCGCGGATGTATAGGGCGTCAGGCCACCGCGCCCGGTGCCACCGCGCCCGTTGCTGCCCCTACCGGTGCCGCCGCAGCCTGCGCCGATTGTTGTTGCGCAGTCACGGCAGCGGCGAAACTGGCAAAGAATTGATCGGCCAGCTTCTTTGCCGTTCCAGCGATCAGGCGGTTGCCCAGTTGAGCGATCTTGCCGCCCACGTCGGCGCTGGCGTTGTAGGACAGCAGGGTTTCGGCCCCGCGATCCTCCAGCGTCACCACGGCCCCGCCCTTGGCGAAACCGGCGACCCCGCCCGACCCTTCGCCTTGCAGGGAAAAGCCACCCGGCGCACCGGACTGGTCCAGCACGACGCGCCCGCCGAACCGCGCCTTGATCGGCCCGATCTTCAACACCACCTTCGCCTCGAGGTCGGTGTCTGAATGTCGGATCAACTCCTCGCACCCCGGGATCGCGGCCTTCAGCATTCCGGTGTCGTTCAGCGCCGCATAGACCACATCGCGCGGGGCGGGGATCACGATTTCGTCTTTCAGTTCCAGGGACATGGTCGGATTCCTAACAACAGGGAAATTTGATCGAGGCAAGCAACTGGGCACGTTCGTCCGCAGTCTGCCGGTGATCGGGGCGGGCCGTCAGCCAGCGCCAGAACCGCGTCATGCCGCGTCTGCTTTGCGATGGTCGCGACGGCGGTGCAGCACCATCTGGGCGAGGATCGACAGGGCGATTTCCTCGGGCGTGATCGCCCCCAGATCAAGCCCGGCCGGCGCATGCAACTGCGCCCACGCCTCCGGGCAGACGTCGGCCAGCCGCACCGCCAGCGCTACCGTCTTGGCGCGGCTGCCCACGAAGGCGCGATAGGTGGCAGGCGTCAGCAGCGCCGCCCGCAGCGCCGCTTCATCGCCGCGCCCCTGCGTTGCCACCACGATAAAGCGGTCAGCCGGGCCGGGCGGGATCGCATGGTCGGCAAAACAGCGGACAAGATCGCCGAACGCCGCCAGATCGGCACGCGCCGCAGACCCCGACACCGCAAACCCGAACTGCGGCGCAAGCGCAAGCAAGGCCAGCGCAACCGGGCTGGTCCCGCACACAACCATGTCGGGCTTCGGGATCATCGGTTCGAGGAACACGTCCATCGTGCCCCGGCTGGGACACAGGCTGCGCGCAAACTGCACCCCGTCGCGCACCTGCCCCGCGGCCACGCCCTGCGCTGCCAGAACGTCTTCGGGGCTGACCGAGATCAGCCGCGGCTGCCCGTCCGCCAGCGCCTCGCGCGCCGCCTTCAACACGGCCCCGCGCGCGCACCCGCCGCCGATCCATCCGTCGCTGATCGCCCCGTCGGCCCGGATCACCGCCTTGGCCCCCGCCTTGGCCGCCGTGACCGACACCGTGCGCACCACGGTTGCGACCACGAACGCCTCGCCCGCGCCTTGCAGGGCAGCGACGGTCTGCGCAATGTCACGCCCAGGCACGATGTCCGAAAGGGTGCGTCCCGCGATGCCCATCCTAAAGCCTCCCCAACTCCGGCTCCAAGGCCGCCAATGAGTCCAGTGTGTTGGCCGCCGCGAAAAGATCGAGATGCGGCAGCGCCGCGGCCATCCCCGCCGCGACGGGCTGATAGTCGCGCCAGCCCTTCAGCGGGTTCAGCCAGACCACCCGGCAACCGCGCTTTTTCAACCGCGCGAGTTCCGCCCCGATGACCTGCGGCGGATCGGTGTCGAACCCATCCGACAAGATCAAGACCACCGACCGCCCCGACACCAGCCGCTTGGCATAGTGCGCGTTGAACGCGGCAAGGTTGCCCCCGATCCGCGTGCCCCCGCCAAACCCCTGCGCCAGCAGCGACATCCGGTCGACCGCCCGAAGCGCGTCCTTGTCGCGCAACGCTTCGGTGATCCGCGCCAGCCGGGTGTGAAACAGATAGGCATCGGTCTGGCTGTCCGCCGTCATCAACCCCTTGAGGAACGACAGAAATACTTTGGCGTAAACCGCCATCGACCCCGACACGTCCAGCAGGCACACGAGGCGTGTCGGCCGTTCGGGCCGCTTGCGCCGGAACAACCGAACCGGCTCGCCGCCCGTCGAAAGGCTGGCCCGCACGACGCGCCGCAGGTCCAACGCGGCACCCCGCGTTGCCGCCCGGCGCCGGCGCGACCGCCGGTCCCGGATCGCCCGCGCCAACCGCGCCGCCGCCGCCTCGGCCTCGGCCAGATCCGCGGTGCCCACCACCTCGCGCAAATCGACCCGCATCAGATTGCGGATGCGGCTTCCGATCAGCCGACCCGTGCCGTCCTGCTCGGCCTCACCCGCGCCGTCCGTATCGGGTCGCTCGGCCTGCCCCGACCCTGCCATCCCGTCCTGATCGATGACCGCACTGGACCGTTGCCGAGCATTCCCGGCCGTCTTTCCCGCCCGCTCGCGCCCGGTGTTGATCCAGTAGGCGGCAAACAACGCATCGAATCGCGCGAAATCCTCGGCGCTGCTGCAACACACCGCCTTAAGCGCCAATCGCGCCTCGGCAAGGTCCACCGACACATGGGTCAAGGCCGCCAAGGCCAGCCCGCAATCCTGCACCCCCAGCGCCATCCCGTTCAGCCGCAGATGCGCCAGAAACCCCGCCATCCGTTCCGCAGGCCCGTTCGCGCGCAGAGCGAACCGCGTGATCATGCCGCCTTCCCCGCGATCCGCTGCGCCACCGCCAATGGAACCGCCGCGCGGTCGCCTTGGGTCTTCAGCAGCGCCCCCAGCGCCGCCTGCAACGCCACCGGATCGCCGGTCAGGTCGTTCACCCCCAACCCCGCCAGCGCCGCGGCAAAGTCCAGCGATTCCGCCACCCCCGGCACCTTCTCCAGATCCTCCTTGCGCAGCGCCTGCACGAACCCCACGATTTGCCCCAGCAGCTCCGCCTCGATCCCCGGATGATGCGCCCGCACAATCGCAATTTCGTTCGCGCGGTCAGGGTAATCGACGTAGGAATAGATGCACCGCCGCCGCAACGCATCGCTCAGATCCCGTGTCCCGTTCGACGTCAGGATCACGATCGGCCGCGTGACCGCCGTGATCGTCCCCAGTTCGGGGATCGTGATCTGATAATCCGACAGGATCTCCAGCAGATACGCCTCGAACTCCTCATCCGCCCGGTCGACCTCGTCGATCAGCAAGACAGGGGCCACAGGTTGGCGGATCGCGGCCAGCAAGGGCCTCTCCAGCAGATACTTCTCGGAAAATACCGCGTCCTCCGTCTCGGACGCGCGAATGGCCAGCAACTGACGCTGGTAATTCCACTCATAGATCGCATGGCTGGCGTCCAATCCTTCGTAGCATTGCAACCGGATCAGCCGCGTGTGGCGCAAACACGCCAGCTTGCGTGCCACATCCGTCTTGCCAACGCCCGCCGCGCCTTCCAGCAGCAGCGGTCGCCCCAACATCAACGCCAGATGCAGCGCCATCGCCAGATCGTCGGCGGCGACGTAACCCGCCGCCGCCAACTGATCCTGCAAGGCGCGCCAGGTGCTCACCCGTGCAGCCCCAACTGCTCGGCGATCCGCCAGATACGCCAGTGGTCGTGCGGCATGTGGCTTTGCGTCAGACCGAACGGGCGGAACGCGTCATGCACCGCGTTGGAAAACGCCGGAACCCCGCCGACGTTGGGGCTTTCCCCCACCCCCTTGGCCCCGATCGGGTGGTGCGGGCTGGGGGTTTCGGTGAAGTCGGTGGTGTAATGCGGCGTCTCCCATGCCGTGGGCAGGAAGAAGTCCATCAGCGTGCCGGTCATGCAGTTGCCCATCTCGTCATAGGCGATCTCCTGCCCCATCGCGATGGCGAAGGCCTCGGTCGCGCCGCCGTGGATTTGCCCCTCGATGATCATCGGATTGATCCGCGTCCCGCAATCGTCGAGCGCATAGAAGCTTCGGATGTCCGCCACTCCGGTATCTGCGTCGATATCCATCACGCAGATATAGGCGCCGAACGGATAGGTCATGTTCGGCGGATCGTAATAGCTGACCGCCTCCAGCCCCGGTTCCAGCCCCGGAATGGCCTGGTTGTAGGCGGCATAGGCGATTTCCTTCATCGTCTTGAACCGCTCTGGCACGCCCTTGACCACGAACCGGTCCACGTCCCATTCCAGATCATTGTCGTGGACTTCGAGCAGGTAAGCCGCGATCATCTGCGCCTTGGCCCGGATCTTGCGCCCCGCCATCGCCGTCGCCGCCCCCGCCACCGGGGTGGAGCGTGATCCATATGTGCCCAACCCGTACGGGGCCGTATCCGTATCGCCCTCTTCAATCGTGATCAGGTCCGCCGATATCCCGATCTCGGTCGCTAGGATCTGCGCAAACGTCGTCGCATGCCCCTGACCTTGGCTGATCGTCCCCAACCGTGCCAGTGCCGACCCGGTCGGATGGATGCGGATTTCGCACGAGTCAAACATCCCCATCCCCAGGATGTCGCAGTTCTTCACCGGCCCCGCGCCGACGATCTCGGTAAAGAAGCTCAGCCCGATCCCCATCAGGCTGCGCGTCTTGCCCGCCCTGAAATCCGCCACCCGCTGCGTCTGTTCCGCGCGCAGCGCATCATATCCGACCGCCGCCAGTGCCTTGTCCCACGCCTGGTGATAATCGCCCGAGTCGTATTCCCACCCCAGCGCCGAGTGATATGGAAACTGCTCTTTGCGGATGAAGTTGATCCGCCGCAACTCGGCCGAGTCCATCCCCAGCTTGATCGCCAATATCTCGATCATCCGCTCGATGAAGTAAGCCGCCTCGGTCACCCGGAACGAACAGCGGTAAGCAACCCCGCCCGGAGCCTTGTTGGTGTAAACCCCGTCAACCCCCAGCCATGCCACCGGAATGTCGTAAGACCCGGTGCAGATCGACATGAACCCAGCCGGGAACTTCGTCGGATCGGCGCAACTGTCGAACGCGCCGTGGTCGGCGGTCACATGGCACCACAGGCCGGTGATCTTGCCTTCCTTGGTCGCCGCGATCTTGCCCTGCATCCAATAGTCACGCGCGAACGCGGTGGCCATCAGGTTGTCCATCCGGTCCTCGATCCACTTCACCGGACGACCTGTAACGATCGACGCGACGATGGCGCAGACATAGCCCGGATAGACCCCGACCTTGTTGCCGAACCCGCCGCCGATATCGGGCGAGACGATGCGGATGTTGCTTTCCGCGATCCCCGACAGCAGCGAGGCGACGGTCCGCACCACGTGCGGCGCCTGAAACGTGCCCCACATCGTCAGCTTGCCGTTGATCTTGTCCATGCTCGCGACACAGCCGCAGGTCTCCAGCGGGCAGGGGTGGGTGCGGTGGTAATAGACCATCTCCTCGGCCACTACGTCGGCCCCGGCGACCACAGCCTCGGTCGCGTCCTTGTCGCCGACTTCCCAGCGGAAGATGTGGTTGTGGTGGATGCGCTCGCCATGCGCGCCCTTGGTCTGCCCCGCGAGGTCTTCGCGCAGCACCGGCGCGCCGGGCAGCATCGCCTTGAATGGGTCGACCACCACCGGCAGCTCTTCGTATTCGACCTCGATCAGCTCGCAGGCGTCGGCGCAGATGTATCGGTCTTCGGCGATGACAAAGGCGATCTCCTGCCCCTGGAACAGTACCTTGCCATCGGCCAGCACCATCTGTTTGTCGCCCGCCAGCGTCGGCATCCAGTGCAGCCCCAGCGGCGCCAGATCCGCCGCCTGCAACACCGCGATCACGCCGGGCAGCGCCAGCGCCTTGGAGGTATCGACCGACTTGATCCGCGCATGGGCATACTGGCTGCGCACGAAGTCCCCGAACAGCATGTCGGGCATCTTGATGTCGTCGACATAGTTGCCCTTGCCTTGGGTGAACCGCGCGTCCTCGACCCGCTTGCGGCTGCTCCCCAGCCCCTTCAGCCCGGCAACCCGTTGATCATGCGACAGATCGTTCATTGCGCGGCCTCCTTCGCGGTGTTCAATTCAGCGGCGGCGTGCAAGATCGCCTTGACGATGTTCTGATAGCCCGTGCAGCGGCACAGGTTCCCCGCCATTCCGAACCGCACCTCTTCCTCGGTCGGGTTCGGGTTTTCCTGCAGCAACCGGTGCGCCCGCGTGATCATTCCCGGTGTGCAATAGCCGCACTGCAGCCCGTGATGCTCGCGGAAGGCGGTCTGCAACACGCCCATCCCGTCCGGCCCGGCCAGACCCTCGATGGTCGTGATCTCGGCCCCCTGAACCTGCGCCGCAAACACCGTGCAGGCCTTGACCGACATGCCGTTCATGTCGACCGTGCAGGCCCCGCAATGGCTGGTCTCGCAGCCGATATGCGGCCCGGTCAGCATCAAGCGTTCGCGCAGCACATGGATCAGCAACTCGCGCGGCTCGCACAGCGTCTCGACCGAACGACCGTTCACTTTCATCTTCAGATGCATCTTGTCCATCATTTCCCCCCTCAGCAGCGCGACCTGGCGCGGGCAATCGCCCGACCCAGCACTACGCCCGCCACATGCCGCTTGAACGCCACCGGCCCGCGATTGTCGGCACTCGGGTTGATGTCCCCCAGCATCGCCTCCACCGCCGCCTTGATCGCCTCCGGTCCGCAGTCGGTGCCTACCAGCGCCGCCCCAGCGCCTTCAGACCACACCGGCACGTCCGACAGGTTGGTCATCGCGACCGAGGCCGCCGTCACCAGGCCGCCCGCGGCGCTCATCTGCACCGCCGCCGCCGCCGTGGCATAATCGCCGATCTTGCGCTTCTGCTTTTCATAGGCGTAGCCGCCCACGGGCCGCGCCATCCGGACGGCCACCAGAATTTCGTCCTCCGCCCGCTCGGTCACATAGGCGCCCTGATAGAAATCCCGTGCGGCAACCGTCCGCAAGCCGCCCGGACCGGCCAGATCGAACAGGGCATCCAGACACATCATGAGCCCAGGCATGTCGTTGCCCGGATCGCCGTTCGCCACGTTTCCCCCCAACGTGCCCATGTAGCGCACCTGCGGATCGGCGATCTGCAGCGCGGCTTCGGCCAGCAGCGGAGCCGCCGCCGCAAGGCCCGCATGGGTAATCAGCGTGTGCTGCGTGGTCATCGCACCGATGCGGATCGTGTCGCCGACCGTCACGCCTTTCAGATCGGCGATCTCCTGCAAATCGACCAGATGATGGATGTCGGTCAACCGCTGCTTCATCACCGGGATCAGACTGTGCCCCCCGGCGATCACCCGCGCCTCGTCGCCGTGCGAGGTCAGCAAGGCAAGCGCGTCCGGAATGGTCTTTGGCCGGTGATACTCGAATGTGTTCGGGATCATGCCCGGCCTCCCTGACGTTTGCATGGTGTCTTGTTTTGCAGCAAGAATTAGGACCAAACGTCGCAGGGCAGGGCAGCCGACGCATCAGCCGACCGCCAAATTTCACGAAATGCGAAAATCCTGCACGAATGGCGTCCGGCGGCTACAGCCCCAGCGCGTCACGCACCGCTGCAACCTTGGCGCGACTGACGGGAACACGCTCCAGCGGGCCGCCCGGCGGAAGCAGGCAGAATCCGTTGTCCTTGGTCCGTTCGAATCCCTGCACCAGTGCCATGTTCACCAACCATTGCCGATGCACACGGATGAAACCGGGGGGCACGGCCGCCTCGGCCTGGGTGATCGACCACGGGCAGAAGACGGCCGCATGGCCCAGATGGGCGGTGGTGTAATGGCCTTCCGACTGGATCGCCGCGACCTTGTCGAACGCCACGAGATAGGTCTTGCCGTCCCGTTCGTAGGGCAGCCGTTGCGGTTCGGGCGTCACGACCGGCGTGGCGACGGGGTTTGGCCGCTCTGCCGGTTGCACCAACGGCAGCGCCGTGGGCGGCTGGATCAGCGCAAGGCCAGCTTCGCGGTTGAAGAACGTGGCACCTGACACCAGGAACGCGCCCGAGATCACGAACGCGCTCAATAGCACGATGATTGCGACCTGAGCGTTTTCCAGCACGGGCACGCTCGACGCCGCCGCCGCGACGGCCACGAAACGGGTCGTCGCCATCGCCGAAAAATGTACCACCGCAACCGACGCACCGAACACCAGCGTGGCCAGCAGAATGTTGCGCCCCGTGCGCTTGCCATAAGCGATCTGGATCGCCGCCACCCCCATCGCGACCGCCAGCAGCCCCGACACCGCGATTCCCCAGGGCCGATAGACCGGCGCGCAACCCTCGATCCCCGACAGGCCCACGTAATGCATGCACACGATCCCCAGCCCCAGAATGGTGCCGGCCGTTGCGATCGCCGCCCGCGTCCGCCGCACGAAATGCAGGATCAGCAGCGCCAGCCCCGCCAGCAGAATCGCGATCAGCGCCGAGGCGACAGTTTCGATCACCTCATAGAACACCGGGACCCCGAACCGCATGGCCAGCATCGCCACGAAGTGCATCGACCAGATGCCACCCCCCAGCGCGATCGCCGCCATCACGATCCGCACCTGCCGCGCGCCCAGCGAGACCGCCGACAGGCCCTGCGTCAGCGACAGCCCGGTAAAGGCCGACATCATCGAGATGACCACCGACAGGGCAACCAGCCCGTAATTGTAGGTGAAAACGATCATGCCGCCTTTGCCCCCCTCCCGTGGTTCAAAGTCCCGATCCTGCAGGTGTGATAGTGCGGGCCGGGCCGCGCGGCAAGCGTCAGCCGTCCCGCGCCGCCAGCCAGGCCCCGACGATCGCACGGTGGCGCGCGCCGTCGTAGCTGGGAAAATGGCCGCCATGCACCACCCGGACCGGCAGATCGTAAAGCCGCGTCATCGACGCGAAATACTGCCGCATGTCGTCCGGATCGTCGCTTTCGATCAGCGGCCCGTCATAGACGATGTCGCCCGAGATCAGCACCCCCGTCGCGGCCTCCCACAGCGCGATCCCCCCCGGCGAATGGCCCGGCGTGTGGATCACCTCGAAGCTGCGGTCGCCAAGGTCGATCCGGTCGCCATCCCACAGCAACCGCGTGGCAGGCGCGCGTGCGACGCCGTAGGTGGCGGACTGATAGGGCAGGGGCGGCAGCGCGGTAAAGATGTCGTCGGTCACGTACCGGTCGGCAAAGGTGTTTTCCCGCGTCGGCGCGCGCAGCAGGTGCGCCTCGGCCGCGTGGCAGGACCGGCAGGGAAATTCATGGTGGCAGCCGACGTGATCGAAATGCGTGTGGCTCGCGACGGCCTCCAGCGGCCTCTCGGACACCAGCGGAACCCAGTCGCGCAAGCTGACGACACCCATCCCGCTGTCCACCAGCATGTCGCGGTCGCGGCCCCGCACATGCCAGACGTTGCAGCGGTAGAATTCAAGGATGTGCGGCTCGTCGATATGGCTGATGCCATCGCCGACGCTGCGCACCCGCCACCAGTCTCCCGCCTGCGCGCGCATCATGCCTGCAATACCCCCCAGGTCGTCGCCCGCAAGGCGATCTGGGCCCCCACCTCCGGCACCGAACCCTGCGGCAGATGCACCACCAACTGCATCTCGGGCGCGGCGTCCGGCGCCACGTGCACCCGCACGTATGCGCCAAAGAACGCCGCATCGCGCACGCGTGCCGTGCCAAGGTCAAGCCCCGTCGCGCCGAACGCCTCGGGCCGGATGCACAGCACGCCCGGTCCGGGCACCGGGCGCCACGCGCCATCCAGCGGGATCTTGTTGATCTCGCCCATAAAGCCCGCCGAAAACAGGCTGCGCGGGTGCAGATAGACCTGCCGTGGCGGTCCCTCATCCTCGATGCGCCCCGCGTTCATGACCACGATCCGGTCGGCGATCGCCATCGCCTCTTCCTGGTCATGCGTAACATGCACGAAGGTCGTGCCCACCCGCCGCTGGATCGCCTTCAACTCGTCCTGCATCGCACGGCGCAGCTTCAGGTCCAGTGCCCCCAGCGGCTCGTCCAGCAGCAGCACCTCCGGCTCCACGGCCAGCGCACGGGCCAGCGCCACTCGCTGCCGCTGCCCGCCCGACAGCTCATGCGGGCGGCGCCCCCTTCGCCCGTCCAGCCCAACCAGCGCCAGCATCTCGGTGGCCCGAGCCGCCTGCGCCGCAGCCGGAACGCCCCGCATCCGCAGCCCGAACCCCACGTTCTGTTCCAGTGTCATATGCGGAAACAACGCATAATCCTGAAACACCGTGGTCGTGGGCCGGTCCTTCGGCCCCACCCCGGCCATATCCCGCCCGCCGATCAGCACGCGCCCGCTGTCAGGCTCCGCAAACCCACCGAGGATGTTCAAAAGCGTGGTCTTCCCGCACCCCGACGGCCCCAGCAGCACGACGAACTCCCCCGCCGCGATGTCGAGCGACACGTCGTCCAAAGCCCGCGCCGCGCCATAGGCCCTGCTGACCCCTTGCACAGACACCCCCGCCGTCATGCCCGCCTCCGAACCGCTTCTGCCCCGACCACCGCCACAACCGAGACCAGAAACACCAGCGACCCCACCGCGTTGGTCGCCGGCGACAGACCCGACCGCAGCATCGACCAGATCTCTACCGGCAGTGTCACGTCGAACCGCGTCAGTAGGAAGGCGATGATGAACTCGTCCCATGAAAACGTCACCGACAGAAAGAACGCAGCCCCCAGCGCCGGGGCCAGCATCGGTGCGGACACCCGCCACAACACCTGCGCCTCCGACGCCCCCAGATCGCGCGCCGCCCGCTCGGCAGCCTTCTGATGGTCCCCCATCGCGGCATAGCAGATCGCGAAGCACATCGGCAGATTGATGACCACGTGGCCGATCCCGGCCGTCCACAGCGACAACCGCACCCCGGTCTGCTGGAACAGGCTCAGCAATCCCAGCGCGATGATTAGATAGCTGACCGTCATTGGCGCGATCAGCAAACCCCGCAGCCAGACCGCCCCCGGCAGCACCGTCCGCGCCAACCCATGCGCCGCCAGAAAGCCCAAGCTCAGCGCCACTGCCGACGACACCCCCGCCACCACCGCCGAATGTGCCAGCGCCGCCATCAGATCGCGGTCGCCCAGCACTTGCGCATACCACCGCAGCGACACCCCCTGAAACGGCGGCACCGGCAGGCGACCATCCTGAAACGAAAACACCACCAGCACGACCACCGGCAGAAAGATGAACGTATACGCCGCCAACAGGTAAACCCAGACCAGCCCCCTCATACCCGGTCCAACCGCAGCCAGCGCGCCGACGCCAGATAGGCCAGCGAGATCACGACCATCAGCACCACCGACAGCGCACTCGCCAATGGGAAATTCCCCGACCTCCCGAGTTGCAGCATGATCAACTGCGGCAGGGTCAACTCATTGTTCCCGCCCAGGATCTGCGGCGTGATGTAATCCCCCATGCACAGCACGAACGTCAGGAATGCCCCCGTCACCACCCCCGGCAGCGTCAGCGGCAGGATGACGAACCGGAACACCTGCAGCGGCCCCGCCCCCAGATCGCGCGCCGCCCGCGCATAGTTCGGCGGCAGTTGCACGAGGTTGGCATAGATCGTCAGCGTCAACAGCATGACAAAGAAATGCACGAACCCGATCACCGTGGCCGTGCGCGTGGCGGCAATCTCCAGCGGCTCGGCGATCAGCCCCGCGCCCAGCAGCGCCTTGTTCAAAACCCCGTTCTGTCCCAGCACCAGCAGCCACGCATAGGACCGCACCACATAAGACGTCCAGAATGGCAACACCGCCAGCAGCAGCGCCAGCCGTTGCCAGCGGGCCGGCACGCGGAACGCAATGATCGCGGCCAAGGGATAGGCCAGCAGCACCGACAGCACCGTAACGACCGCCGTGATCTCCAACGAGGTGACCAGCCCCTTGAACAGCGCCCATTCGGTAAAGAACCGCGCATAGTTCCCGACGTCGACGGCGGGCACGACCTGCCGCCCCTCCATCCGGGCAAAGGACAGCGCCACCATCGCGGCGAAAGGCAGCACGAAAAACGCCGCCGTCCAGATCAGGGCAGGTGCCACCAGCCCCCAGCCCAACCGCCGTTCGGCCGCCTGCAGGCTCACTGCTGCAGCATTTCCGTCCACAGGTCCTGCATCGCGGTATCCAAGGCCGCATCCGGAATCGGATAAAGCTGCGCGCGGCCCAGGAATTCGGCCTGTTCATCCCAGCGCAGCACCGCCTTTTGTTCGGGCGTCAGCACATCGCCGGTCTTGGCATTGGCGGGCATCCCCCAATAGCAGGCCGATGTCGCCAGCTTCGCCTGCCCCTCGGGCGAGACGATGTATTTCACAAACTCCAGTGCCAGATCCGGCTGCGTCGTCCCCGCCACCACGCCGATCGACTGCGCCCAACGCAAACCGCCCTGCTTGGGGATCGTCCAGTCGAGGTTGGGGTTGTCGGCCGCCAGCACGGCCGTCACCCACTCGCCGCCGCCGACCATGATATCGACCTCGCCCGTGGCCAGCGCCGTCTGCGCCGACACCACGTCGGCCACTTGCTTCGAGGCCTTCTTCAGCGCGAACAGCGGCTCGCGCAGACCCGCCAGCGACTCCGCCGTGATGTCCGCCGTGGCGATCCCCTGACCCATCGCCACCAGCCCAAGCACCGGCAGGTAATAGTCGTAGATCGCGATCCGCCCATCGTACTTGCCCGACACGAGGCTCGCCATGTCCTCCATATCCGCCGGATCGACCTTGGTCTTGTCGTAGGCGATCGTGTTGTAGCCGAACTTTTCGGTCACGGCATAGGTCACGCCGCCGACCGTGTTGTTCTCGGCCATCACCAGCTCGGGAAAGAAATCTGTCGTCGGCAGTGCCTCGGCCGGCAGCGGCGCCAGCTTGCCCGCCTCCACCGCGCGGCCCACATCCACCGCGTCGATCACCAGTACGTCCCACTCGCCGGGTTGCGAACCATCGAGGATCGCCATCCCCGCCGCCGTGCCTTCGTATTCCTTCAGATTGACCGTGACGCCGAACTTTTCCTCGAACGGTGCCACCAGCGCCGGGTCGGCATGATCGCACCACACCAGCGCGTTCAACTCCTGAGACAGCGCAGGCGAGGCCACCAGCAGCGCCAGCACCGAAAGTCCAGAACGAAGGCTCATCGTGATCTCCATGTCAGGGGTCCGGCGCATGTTTTCCACGCCATTGCAGAAAAATATGGAGTCCATTCATTTTTGAAGTCAATATCAAAATCTAGGCAGTTTAGGAACGCGCCCGATGTCCGGCCTGCGCCAGAAACAGAAAGCCGACCGCGCCGGGCGCATCCTGCAGGCGGCGACCGATCTCTTTCGGCAGGGCGGTTATGCCGCCGCGCGGATCGAGGATATCGCGGCGGCGGCCGAAGTGTCGGTCGGCACGTTCTACAACTACTTCGACACCAAGGGCGACGTCCTGCTGGCCATCGTGACGCTCGAGGTGGAAGAGGTTCTGTCAGCCGGTCAGACCCTGCTCGCCAACCCGCCGCCCGACGTCGCGACGGCCCTGCAAACCCTGATCGACGGCTATCTGGACCATTCGCTTGTCTATCTGTCCAAAGAGATGTGGCGCACCGCGATGGCGCTGACCATCGAACATCCAGGCACCGCCTTTTCAGCCCGCTACACCCGGCTGGATGCCGCGCTCACCGACCAGATCTGCACGCTGATCGGCGCCCTGCAACGCCGCGGCCACGCCCGGCCGGACCTCGACGCCCACACGCTGGGCGAGGTGATCTTCAACAACCTCAACATGATGTTCATCGAATTCGTCAAATCCGAATCGATGCCGCTCGCCACGCTGCAAGCTGCAGTCGCCCGACAGACCGCCCCGCTGGCAAACCTGCTGCGCCCCTGACCCTTCGGCCTTTCGCATTGGCGCAAATATCCCGGGGGTCCGGGGGCTGGCCCCCGGCCTTCGTTTGGGCGGGGCCTCGGCGCGCCCCGATGCCGGACCCCTCAGATCAGATCCCCACCCAGGCCGCCGCCGCCGCCTTCAGGGCCGCGAGAAAACTCTGCACCTTCAGCGTCCGGTGCAGATCGACATGGCTCACGATCCACAAAGGTGAATCCCAGTCCGGTCTGGGCGCCAGCACCTCGACCAGTTCGGGGTCGGTCTCGGCCTTGAAGGCGGCTTGAAACCCGATGCCCACACCGGCCCGCAGCGCCTCTTCCGCCGCTGCCGGCTCGGTAATGCGGTAGGCCAGACACTCGGGCGGGACCGTCTCGCGCAGCCATATGTTGAACGGCGCGCGGCTGTCGGCGGCGTCGCTGGCGATGAACCGGTGCGCGGTAAACTCGGATTCGTCACGCGGCACGCCATGGCGCGCCACATACCCGCGCGAGGCATAAAGCCCCGACCGCATCCGCACCAGCGGCTGCACCACGTTGTCCGGCTCCTGCGGCACCGCACCGGCGCGGATTGCCACATGCGCCTCGCCGTAGTCCAGACGAAACACCCGCATGTCGGTCAGATAGCGCACGATGACCGCCGGATGGTCGGCCTGAAACGCCGCCAGAACCGGGGTCAGCAGCCCGGCAAGCCCGGTGATCGAGGTTACGACCAGCTCTCCCGCCACCACCTCGCCTTGCCCCTTGATCCGGCTGGCCAGTTGCCCGAACTGCTCTTCGGTGGTCTGTGCCACCGACAGCAAGTCGCGGCCGGCTTCCGTCGGAGTATAGCCGCGCGCATGGCGCTGGAACAGCCGGGTGCCCAGCCGCCGCTCCAGCGCGTCGATGTGGCGGATCACCGTGGCATGGTGCACGCCCAGCACCTCGGCCGCCCCCGACACGGTGCCCAGCCGTGCGACCTGATACGCCGTGCGGATTTCGTCCCAGTTGTCCATCATCGCGCCCTTCCGTGCCCGCGCGCACATTCATCCCGACCGGCGCGCGCCGTGCAAGCCCCGATCAAGCGGCCAGTGCCGCGGCCAACCGCGCCAACCCGTCCGCCAGCCGCACTTCGGCCCCGCCGCCGACCCCCAGCCGGATATGATCCGGGCAGCCATAAGCCGACCCCGGCAGCAGGAACGTACGGTAGGGCGGGTCCAGCAACCGCCGCGCCAGCGCCTCGCCGGGCTCGCCCGCGACGCGCGCCAGCCCGATCAACCCCGCCGCCGGTGGCACCCACGACAGCCGGGGCTGGTCCGCGATGAACGTCTTCAGCACGGCGAGGTTGGCCGCACCCTCGGCCCGCGCCCGCGCTATCCCGGCCGCATAGCGGTCGGGTCGCATCGCGACCTCGGCAATCACCTCACCGAGGATGTTCATGATCTCGCTGGAATTTTCCCGCAGGATCACCGCATCCATGATCAGCTCGCGGTCGCGGCAGATCAGCCAGCCGGTGCGCAACCCCTGCAACCCCAGCGCCTTCGACACCGATCCGGTCGTGATCCCCCGGTCATACAGCCCGGCAATCGACGGCGCCCGCGCCGTTTCCCATTCCAGCCCGGCATAAACCTCGTCCACCAGAACATAGGCCCCCACCGTTTCGGCAATCGTCGCCACCCGGCGCAACTCGGCTTCGGTCAGCAGCGCCCCCGTCGGATTGTTCGGGTTGGTCAGAAAGATCAGCCGCGTCGCAGGCCCCACCGCCGCCTCCAGCGCGTCCAGATCCAGCGCCCACCCCCGCGCCTCGTCCCGCGCCACCTCGCGAACCGCGATCCCCATCGCCCGGCACATCACGCCCACCTGCGGCCAGCCCGGCGCCTCGGTCACCACCGCGTCGCCGGGCCGCAGCAACTGCCGCATCACCAGATAATTCGCCTCCGCCGCCCCCGCCGTGATCAGCACATCCTGCGGGTCGCAAACCCCCTCCAGCCCCGCCCGCGCCAGCACCTGCGCGCGCAACGCTGGCAACCCCTGAAACGACACGCCGTTCCAGTCCAGCGGCAGCGCAGGGTCCAGATCCGCCAGAAACTCCCCCAGCACCGGCGGCCGCGCGAGGCTCAGCCCCAGTACCGCCTCGGGTGCCGCCCCACCCTGCGATGCCGTGGTCTCCAGCAGATATTCGAACAGCTTGTGAATGGTGACTTTCATGCTACCCCTTGGGCCCAAACGCGAGGCCCCGATGCTCCCCGACTTTTCTAGCAGCCGACTGACCCGACTGACCATCCTCGACTTCGGCCTGTTCCAGGTCCATGCGAACGGCCGGGTCATCGGCATCTGCGGCTATCTTCTGGAAACCACCGACGCAAAACGCATCCTGATCGACACCGGCTTTCCGGCCGCCTACGTCACCGACCCCAAAGCCGCCGCATCCGCTGACGACCTCGGCCGCTTCGGCCACCTGCTGTCGCTGACGCCGGACCAGACACCCCAGGGCCAGCTCGCCCGGATGGGCCTGACCCCGCAGGACATCGACCTCACGATCCTCACCCACGGCCACATCGACCATGCCGGCCAGATCGCGGCTTTCGCACACACCCCGATCCTGGTGTCGAAAGCCGAACGCGCATTCGACCGCCCGATCTACTTCGGCGCCAACCGCCCGCTGGCCTGGCCCGATGCCACATATATCCAGATCGACGCCGACCTCACCCTCTTCCCCGGCCTTCAGATCCTGCACTGCCCCGGCCATGCCCCGGGCCAACTCGCCTTCCTGCTGACCCTTCCCGAAACCGGTCCCGTCCTGCTGACCTCCGACGCAATCAACCGCCCGACCGAGCCCGCCGAGGGTTTCCAGGGCTCCTGGAACATCCCCTTCGCCGTCCATCACGGCCAGCGCCTGCTGTCCCTCGCCGCCGAAACGAGCGCCACGATCATCTACGGTCACGGCCCCGACCAATGGCCCACCCTCAGAAAAGCACCCGAAAGCTACCCATGATCCGTACTCTCCTGATCTTTCTGACGCTGGCCGATGGCGCAACCGCCGCACCCACCTGCGCGACACAGCCCTCCGACGCGGAAAAGATCCGCTTTGCCGTCGCCTTCTTTCTGTCCAATCGCCCCAATCACGCGCCGTTCGCCTACGTCGACGGCAGATTGATCTCCGTCGAAGGCGGGCTCTGGACGGACCCGGATGCCGCAATCGCAGCCCAGCCCGACTGTTGCAGGCTCGCCTACGAGGACGCCGAAACCTTTAAGGCACCCGCCCTCAAGGCGCGACTCGACGATGATTTCGGTGGCTTTGCCTATGTGGCGTTCGACACACTGTCAGAATATGACGGCTCCCTGCGCGTCGCGCGCTCATTCGAAAGTTACGTGCTAAACTCATGCGGACACCCCGTCGTCGTGATGTCGGATGACTGAGCGCCGCTGCTCGCGTCCCTCCCAAATTTCACCTTGGCACAAATATCCAACGGGGTGATGAGCGATCAGAAAACCCCCAGTAGGGGTTTTTCGCGAAGAACGCCCGGCCCGTGGCCGGGCAGGGGGGTGTGAAACCCCCGGCGCTCACCGCACATCCCGCCCCTGATTGAGAATGATGACGTTCCCCGAACACACATCCCCCGCGCCCGAGATCAGAAACCCCACCCAGGCCGCCACTTCCGCAGGCTGCATCGCCCGGCCATGCGGCATCGCCGAAATCGCGCGCTCCAACACCTCTGCCGTCAGCACCCCGAACAGTGGCGTCTCGGTCATCGCTGGGGCGACCGAGTTCACCGCGATCCGCTCGCGGGCATAGCGCCGCGCCAGGTCCTTGGTCAGCGTGTCCAGAGCCGCTTTCGACGCCCGGTAATGCGGCGGGTCGAACACGTCGAAATTGTAGGCCCCGTTCGAGCTGATATTGACGATCTTCTTGACACCGTCGCGTCCCAGCATCAACGGCACCGCCTGCTGGCAGCAATGAAACGCCGCACTGAAATTAAGCGCCATCTGGGCATCCAACTCCTGCGCCGGAATGGCCGGAAACTCCCCCATGTAACAGGTGCCCGCATTGTTCACCAAGGCATCCACCCCGCCGAACTCTGCCCCCAACCCGTCGAACAGCGTCCCGATCGCCGCCACGTCGAACAGGTCCACCCGGCGCGGCACGAACCGCTCTTCGGCCATCGCATCCAGCGCCGCCCCGTCGATGTCGACCCCGACCACCACCATCCCCTGCGCCATCAACGCGGCCGAGATCGCCCGCCCCAGGCCTCCCGCTGCGCCGGTCACCACCGCAATCCTGTCCATTCCGCCTCCCGAAACTGCCTCGCCCACGCATAGCTCTTGACTCCGGCCCCCCACAAGCCTAACCCCCACGCCAATTCCCCGGAGGCCCATGCTTCCGGTCCCGCCCCAGTGTGGGATCGCCATCCGTCAGCGCGTTGCGCCCACGGGTGCCGTTCCGCTTTGGATTTTCGCCGCCGGTCCCCATATCCGGCAAAACCGACGCAGGAGCGCGCCCATGTTCGAAAGCCTTTCGGAACGCCTAGGTTCCGTCTTCGACCGCCTGACCAAGCAGGGCGCGCTGACCGAAACCGACGTGGACACCGCGCTGCGCGAGGTGCGCACCGCGCTGCTCGAGGCCGACGTCTCGCTCGATGTTGCGCGCACCTTCATCAAGGCGGTCAAGGCCCGCGCCATCGGTCAGGCCGTCACCCGCTCGATCACTCCCGGCCAGCAGGTCGTCAAGATCGTGCATGACGAGTTGATCCGCGTGCTGTCGGGCGACGGCGAGCCTGACGCGCTCAAGATCGACAACCCGCCATCCGCCATCCTGATGGTCGGCCTGCAAGGCTCGGGCAAGACCACGACCACCGCCAAACTCGCCAAGCGGCTGAAAGAGCGTAACAACAAGCGCGTCCTCCTCGCCTCGCTTGACACCAACCGCCCCGCCGCGATGGAACAGCTTGCCATCCTCGCCGCCCAGATCGGCGTCGACAGCCTGCCCATCGTCAAAGGCGAGACGGCGGTGCAGATCGCCAAGCGCGCGAAAACCCAGGCGGCCATGGGCGGCTACGACGTCGTGTTCTTCGACACCGCCGGCCGCCTGCACATCGACGAAACCCTGATGGCCGAAATCCAGGCCGTCCGCGACATCGCCCAGCCGCGCGAGACGCTCCTCGTTGTCGACGGCCTGACCGGACAGGACGCGGTGAACGTCGCTACCGAATTCGACGGCAAGGTCGGCATTTCCGGCGTCGTCCTGACGCGGATGGACGGCGACGGTCGCGGCGGTGCGGCGCTCTCGATGCGCGCCGTCACCGGCAAGCCGATCCGTTTCGTCGGGCTTGGCGAAAAGATGGACGCGCTGGAAACGTTCGAGGCGGAACGCGTGGCGGGCCGCATCCTCGGCATGGGCGACATCGTGGCGCTGGTCGAACGCGCGCACGAGACGTTCGAGGCCGAACAGGCCGAACGCATGATGCGCCGCTTCCAGAAGGGCCTGTTCAACATGAACGACCTGCGCGCCCAGCTGGAGCAGATGCAGAAGATGGGCGGGATGCAGGGCCTGATGGGCATGCTGCCTGGCATGGGCAAGATGGCCAAACAGGCCGAGGCGGCGGGTCTGGACGACCGCATGCTGAAACGCCAGATCGCGCTGATCCAGTCAATGACCAAGAAGGAACGCGCAAACCCCGACCTGCTGGCCGCCTCCCGCAAGAAGCGCGTCGCGGCGGGGGCGGGGATGGAGGTGTCCGACCTCAACCGCCTGTTGAAACAGCACAAGCAGATGGCCGAGATGATGAAGAAGATGGGCAAGGGCGGCGGCATGAAGGCCGCGATGGCCCAGATGATGGGCAAGACCGGCATGCCCGACCCCTCCAAGATGTCGCCCGAACAACTGGAAGAGGCCGCGCGCGGCATGAAGCAGGGCCTGGGGATGCCGGGCATGGGCGGAATGGGTATGCCGCGCGGATTGACGCTGCCGTCTGGCCTGTCGGGGCTGATGAAAAAGAAATGACCGCGCCAACCCTGCACACCGAACAGCTGACGCTGCGCCCGCTGACCATGGCGGATTATCCCGCCTATGCGTCGTTCTTGGCCTCGCGCCGGTCCGTCCACATGGGCGGTCCGTACGACCTCAAAGCGGGCTGGGGCATCTTCTGCCACGAGATCGCCTGTTGGACGCTTTTCGGCCACGGCGGGCTGATGATCGACGTGACGGCCACGGGCGAAACAGTGGGCAGCGTCGGCATCAGTCACGGTCCGCTGTTCCCGGAAACCGAACTCGGCTGGTTCCTTTACGACGGCCATGAGCGCCAAGGCTTCGCCACCGAAGCCGCCCGCGCCTTGCGGGACTGGGGATTTGCCACGCGCGGCCTGCCGACGCTGGTTTCCTACATCGACCCGCCCAACCGCGCCTCGGCACAGGTGGCGGAACGCCTCGGCGCAACGCTCGATCCCGATGCCATGCGCCAACCCGGGGACGAGGCCGACCTCGTCTACCGCCACCCGAGACCCGCCGCATGATCGCCCTGTCCCCCACCCCCACCCTGACCACCGCCCGCCTGACCCTGCGGGCCCCCTGCGCCGCGGACTGGCAGTATTGGCGCGACTTCGCCGCCACCGACCGCGCCCGATTCGTCGGCGGCCCGATCGACGAGGCCAAGGCCTGGCGCGCCTTCGGCCATCTGATCGGCATGTGGGTATTGCGCGGCTACGGCAGCTTCGTGTTCCACGAAACCGGCTCCGACATGCCGTTGGGCATGTGCGGCCCTTGGCACCCCGCCGACTGGCCCGAGGCCGAAATCGGCTGGACGGTGTGGAGCGCCGAGGCCGAAGGCAAGGGTTACGCTTTCGAGGCCGCCACCGCCGCCCGCGCCCATGCCTTTGCCAACCTCGGCTGGCAAACCGCCGTCAGTTACATCGACCCCGACAATGCGCGGTCCATCGCCCTTGCCCTCCGGCTCGGCGCGATCATGGACCCGGCCGCCCCGCCGCCGCCCTTCGACAAACCGGTTCTGGTCTATCGCCACCTGACCCCCGTGGTGCTGCCATGAACTCCGAAACGTACCCCGCCTGGCTCCTCGCCCCCCAAGGCCCAGCGGCGCAGATCGCCCTCACCATTGCCGCGGCGGTGCCCGCAATCACCACAACCCGCCTGACCCTGCGCGCGCCCCGGATCACCGATTTCCCGTCTTATCGCCGCGTGTTCACCACCGACCGCGCGGTACATATGGGCGGCCCGTTCACCGAAGAATCTGCCTTCGCCGACTTCTGCGAAGGCATCGCCGGCTGGATGCTGCGCGGCGCCGGCATGTGGACCGTGACCTTGCGAACCGACGACCAACCGCTGGGCTGGATCTATCTCTGGCAGGAACAGGGCGATCCCGCCCCCGAACTCGGCTGGGTCTTGACCGCCGACGCCGAAGGCCAAGGTTACGCCACCGAAGCCGCGCGCGCCGTGCTGCCCCATGCGCTGGCGCTCTATGGCCCGCAGGGGTTCGTCAGCTACATCGACCCCACCAATCACCGCTCGGTACGGCTTGCCATCGCCCTCGGCGCCACCCGCGACCCCGCCACCGAAGCCGAAATCGGCGACGCGACCCTGCACGTCTACCGCCATTCCGGAGAGCCGCAATGACCGCCAGCCCCAGCCCGGCCAACGCCATCACCCGTGCTGCCATCCTGCTCGCCGAACACCGCGACAGCATCGACCGCCTGGACGCGATCCTGGTCTACACCCTCGCCGAGCGGTTCAAGCACACCCAGCAGGTCGGGCGCCTGAAAGCCGAACACGACCTGCCGCCCTCCGATCCGGCCCGCGAGGCGACACAGATCGCCCGGCTCGAAAGGTTGGCCGACGAGGCGCATCTCGACCCAGAGTTTGCCAAGAAATTCCTGACCTTCATCATTTCCGAAGTCATCAGGCATCACGAGAAACTGCAGAAATAACTCTTCCAACCCTCGGTGCGTGACATCACGCACCCACCCCAAGACCCAAAGGAGACGACCCCATGTCCATGAAAATCCGCCTCGCCCGTGGTGGCTCCAACAAGCGCCCGCACTATTCGATCGTGGCCACCGACAGCCGCATGCCGCGCGATGGCCGCTTTCTGGAAAAGCTGGGCACCTACAACCCGCTGCTGGCCAAGGACGACGAAAACCGCGTCAAGATGAACCTCGACCGCATCCAGCACTGGATCAGCCAGGGCGCGCAGCCGACCGACCGCATCGCGCGCATGCTGGAATCGGCCGGCGTGATGCCGAAGAAGACCCGCTCGAACCCAAAGTCCGCCGTGCCGGGCAAGCGGATGGCCGAACTGGCGAAAAAGAAGGCCGCCCGCGCCGCAGAACCTGTCGCCGAATAACCGGGACTGTCACCCTTATCCGGGCAGGGTGCGCGATCCCGCGCAACCCCAACACGCAGGGCAGGCAGCATGACCGCAAGCAACACGGCGGACCGCATCTGCATCGGGGCCATCGCAGGCTCTTTCGGCGTCTCGGGCGAGGTGCGGCTGAAAAGCTTCTGCACCGACCCCGACGCTATCGCATCCTACGGCCCGCTTTGGACCGAGGACGGCAACCGCAGCTTTGCCATTAAGCTCACCCGCCCGGTGGCGGGCGGGGTAGGTGCGCGGCTGTCTGGCATCACGACCAAGGAACAGGCTGATGCGCTAAAAGGCACTGGCCTGTTTGTGGACCGCGCCCGCCTGCCTGCGCTGCCCGACGACGAATTCTATCACGCCGACCTGATCGGCATGGCCGCGCACGACCCCGGGGGGGCGCTGATCGGCACGGTGCAAGCGATCCACAACCACGGCGCGGGCGATCTGTTGGAACTGGCGGGGCCGGGGCTGAAACAGTCGCTGATCGTGCCGTTCACCATGGCGGTGGTGCCCACGGTCGATCTTGCCGCCCGCCGCGTGATCGTCGACCTGCCCGAAGGGCTGGACTAACGGCCCCTTCATTGTCACCATGGGATCGCTGGCAGGGTGAGGAGCAAAGTGCACAACCGGTTGCGTCTGATGATGGGGGCGACGGCCCTTTTGTATCTTGGCCCGCTGTTGGCCGGGCTGGGCGGCTTTGGCTGGCGCATGGTGCCGGCGTTTGTCGGGATTTTCCTGTTGTGGACGGTGATCCTGCGCCCGTCGACCTGGCCGCGCACCGCAGCCGACTGGATACGCTCGGCCGTGATGGTGCCGCTGCTCGGGCAATCGCTGATGCAGGTCTTGCTGGTGGTCGTCTGTTTCGGGATCGGGCGCGGGCTGGGTGGCGTGTTCGGCGCGCTGCCGCCGTTCCCGGCGCTGCTGCCGCTTGCGGTGTCGTTCCTCGCAATCCCGCTGTGCCGTCTGTTGTGGGACCCGAACAAGGCCGAGGCGATGGACCGGTTTCTGGACACGGCCATCGCCGGGATCAGCGCCGCCGCCTCCGATCTGCCGCCCGACCGGTCGGATGCCCGTGCGCTGGCCGCTCGTCTGTTGACGCCGTTGCAAGCGCTGCCCGACACCACGCCCGACGAGGACGTCGCGCGCCATCTGCAAGCCATCACCCGCCACGCCGATCCCGGTGACGTGGCCCACGTGCTGCTGGCTGCTGCCCAGAATGGCACCGCCAGTCCCGCGGGGTTGCGTGCGCTGGTTCTGCATGCGACCGACCCGCACCACACCGACCGGCTAGGCGGATCCACGGTGCCGTCGCGCGCCTTCGGACTGATCGCGCAGGATCCGGCACTGACCTTGCTGTTTGCCCGCCGCAGCGCCAGCCAGCTGCGTGTGGCTCCGGCGGCGTGGCGCGACAGCGTCGCCCCCGAAACCTTGCGTTCGGTCGCCGCCGCCTCACCGCCCGATGTGGCGACAGCGCTGACCGATCTTGCCGGCCTGACCCCGTCGATGACGCCGTCCGAGCCGACGATCAATGCCGCGTCAGACCCTGCGTCCGACCGCCACCATGCCGGTATCTGATCCCTCAATCGTCTTTCACGCAGGCTTTCACAAGACCGGCACCACAAGCCTGCAAACCGCCCTGCACAGGCACGCCACCGCCCTGTCGCCGGTCTTCGCGATCCAGACCCGGTCCAGCAGCCCCAGGCTGCTGACGGCGGCCGACGCCGCGCGCGACTGTTCTGCCGACCCCGGCCCGCACACCCGGCGCGCCCTGACCGACAGCTTGACCGATTGGGCCACCCATCTGGCGCTGGCCCCGGGCCAGGGCCTGATGGTTTCGTGCGAGGATTTTGCGGGCCACATTCCCGGCCGCCCAGGTGTGGCAGACTATCGCGCGGCCTTGGTCGTGCTGCCGGCCGTGCGCGATGCGCTGCGCCGGCACCTGCCACGCCACCCGCTGAGCTTTCTGTTCACCACCCGCGATGCTGCAGCGTGGCTGCGCGCCATACACTGGCAATTGTCGCGCCATGACGACATGACGCAAGGCCCCAACCGTTTTGCCCGATCGTTCGCCGCCGCCGCCGATTTCGCGTCTGTGCTGCGCCGCCTGCGCGCGCTGATGCCCGACGTCACGATCGGCTACGCCGATTTGGCCGACCTCGCCCCGCGCCGCCTCGGCCCGGTCGAGGCGATCTACGACGCAGCCAACCTGCCCCAAACGCTGCGCGACACGCTGCCCGCGCCGCCGCATGTCAACCGGACGCCGCCCCACAACCTGGCCCGCGTGTTCGTCAAGCTCAACCGATCGGACCTGCCCCGCCCCGAGATCCGCCGTCTGAAACGCGAAATGCTGGCCGCCGAGCATATTTTGCTGGGCGACTCCGAAGAAGGCTCAACACCGACCGCACAAATCTGCCCGCGCGCTACCCCTCCGGTTCAGGCCAAATCCTGAACCCCCCGCCTTTTGGCGCGGGTGCGGGGGTGTGAAAACCCCGCTCATGTGCGCGGGCCACAACCTGATCTTCCCCTGTGCCCCCCATTCACGCTAGACCCTCCCTCATGACCGACACTCCAGACACCCCTGCCGGCAGAAGCCATCGACGCCTATCCGTCTCGCTCAGCGCGACGCCGCGCGATCTGATGGACGAACCCCTGCGCATCAAGGGGGCCTGGACGGCCAAGGTGATCACCCTGTTCCCTGAGGCGTTTCCGGGCACGCTCGGCCTGTCGCTGACCGGCAAGGCGCTGGACTTCGGCCTGTGGGTGCTGGACCCGATCGACCTGCGCGGCTTTGGCGCGGGCAAGCACCGCAACGTCGACGACACGCCGGCGGGGGGCGGGGCCGGGCTGGTGCTGCGCGCCGACATCCTGGACCGCGCCTTGCAGATGGCCGCGCTCAACACGCCGTCCGACCGCAGCCTTTGGCCGGTCGTCTACCTGTCGCCGCGCGGCAAACCGTTCAGCCAAAACCTCGCGCAGTCTTGGGCAAAGGGGGCGGGGATCACCTTGCTCTGCGGCCGGTTCGAAGGCGTCGATCAGCGCGTGCTCGACCACCACCGGATCGAAGAGGTGTCGCTGGGCGATTTCGTTCTGACCGGGGGTGAAATCGCGGCGCAGGCGATGCTCGACGCGACCGTGCGCCTGATCCCGGGCGTTCTGGGCAATGCGGCATCGACCGAAGAGGAAAGCTTTTCCAACGGCCTGCTCGAACACCCGCAGTTCACCAAGCCGGCGGTCTGGAAGGACCGTGCGATCCCCGACGTGCTGCTGTCGGGCAACCATGCCGAAATCGCGCGCTGGCGCCATGCCGAGGCGCAGCGGATCACGCGCGAACGCAGGCCCGATCTGTGGCAGGCGTGGCTGAATCGAAAACCCTGACCGCGTGCGGACGTGCCCCTAGGGTGCCATCATGATGCGGCCCAGCACCTCGAACCCGTCTGCGTCCGGCCGGATGATCAGAACCTCGCCCGAACGGGTGCTCTGACCGACCAGCGCCGTGATGTTGACCTGATGCGTAACCAGCATCAGCCGCCCCTCGGTCGCCGCGATCAGGTCGCGGGCCGCCCGCGTCTGCCGGTCCCGGTTGGCCCGGTCTTCGAAAAACGAGTTCAGGGCCGGCGCCTCGGTCACCGGCCCCAGATCCAGCAGGTCTGCCGTCTCGCGCGCGCGGCACCACTGGCTGGTCAGCACCGCATCGAACGCGATGCCTTGCTCGCGCAACGCCGCCCCCAGCGCGCGGGCTTGCGCCCGGCCGTCTTCGTTCAGATTGCGCTGGGTGCTGCAGTCGCCCAAGGCGAAATTGTCCGGATCGCCGGTTCCGGGCGCAATCGCATGGCGCATGATCGCAATCGCGCCTTCGGTTTTTAGCGCGTTCCAGTCATTGGCCAGGCCGGCCGACGGCAGCAACAGCAAAAGCAGCGCAAATAATTTCATCGGGATCACCCGTTTCAAAAAGTGCCCGACCGAACGGGCCGGTTTCTTGCTCGACCAAATGCCGGCAGAATCCGTGTTTGACAGGTGGCGCAATGTCGCAAAGCGCGCTTTGCCCCGCGCAGGCCCAAATTCGGGTACCTTCCCCGCCGCACCTGCGCAAACCCCTTGCCCTGTCAACTGCCGGAACCTGCCGCGTCGTCCGCCCGTCCGCCCGCCATGCCGATACCCATGCCGGTCCCGCCGCCCCCGGCGCTACCCCCGCTGCCGCCACCCCCGGCACCGCCGGTCCGGCCGCCCTCGCCCCGGCCGGCCCGGTTGCTGGCCTGCGGCCGCGTCGGGCCTTGCAGCGGGATGCTGACCGTGGCTGCGATCGGCTCCAGATCCAGCGCCATCCGGATGTAGTTGCGCAAGGCGATCACCAGTTCGGCCGTATGGATCGGCCGCCCTGCCGCCATGTCGCTGGCAGCCAGCCCTGCCAGTCGCACCTGCTCTTCGGTGCCGAGCAGCAGGATGTCCGACAGCGCCGCCTCGACCGCATCGCGGATCAGGCGCGGGCGGTCCCAGCCGGAATCGCCCGCTACCGCGACCGGTTCTGCCGCCTCGCCCGCCGCTGCCATCCGGTCGCGCAGATGCCCCGGGTCCACGGTCAACCGGCCGGTAAACGATCCCCCCAGCGTCCGGTAGGCCGCGATCAGCGTCTTGAGCCGCTCGTTGATCTGCCGGTTCATCCGTTGTTGGCGCTGCTGGATCGTCAGCATCACCAGAACCCGGATCCCCACCCCGATCAACGCGACCAGCGCCAACCCCAGCACGGTGGTCAACGCCCCTTGCCAGGTGCTGAAATCGAAAAACCGCATGCCGCGCACTCCTGCTGCCCGCTGCGCTGCACACCGGGGCGGCTGCCCGGAAAGGCACGTCCGGCACCACAGTTCAGCCCATCTTGCGCCATACCTTAGGGATAGCCTGTCACCGACCGCAACAGGGAACGGCGATGGACCAGCGATTGAAGCAAGCATGGGGGGCGGCCTTGATCGCAGCCTGCCTTGGCGCGATGCTAGCGGTCGGGCAGGGGGGGCTCTTGACCTCGCCCTGGACGCCGTTGTTTCTGGCGGGTCTGGCGGGCAGCATCGGATTGGGCATCGTGCGCCGCACGCGTCGCCGGCGGCCCAACCGCGCCGGTGCCATGACCCCGCGACGCCGCCCGCCCCTGACCCAGGCCGAATCTGCCGTCATGACCTCGACCGTGCTTCAGGCGATCCAAAGTCATCATTTGAAGGTCAAGACGACCGGCAACCGACCACCCCCCGAAGACGCGCTGCTGATGGACGCGGTGACGACGATGCGCGACAGCTGGAACCTGCCCGACGATCCCGACCCGGCCAAAGGGCAGGACGAACTGCGCAGCACCTACAACCTCATTATGTTCGCCCGAACGATCGACGGCACCGACGCGGATCTGCAAAGCCGATTTCTCGAGGATGTGGCCGATCGCGCCGCTTTCCTTGGCCTGCGCGACCGGGTGCTGGCGGCCCGCGCGACGGCCCGCGCGGAAAAGGCAGCCTACGACGCCTGGCGCGCGCGCCATCGCGGCTTGATCGACGCGGGATACAAGCTGGCCGACGGATGGCTGCCTTTCGTGCAGGCGATGCCCGGCAAGGATTTTGTGCTGTGGCACAACCGCATCGCCGATTTCCACGAGATCGAGGGCCATGATGTGCTCGACGGCGTGTTCTGGATGCTGGCGCAGCCGGAATGCGACCGTGCCACGGCGGCCGAATTCATCCGCGGCTTTGCGCACTGGCATGTGCTGCGATCTGCGGCAGACAATGTGGCGCGCGGCGGTGATCCGTGGATCCTAGACGGCTACCGCGCGGTGATCGAACGCTGGAACGCGGGCTTTTATCGCCACGCCACCATCACCCCCGCGCCCGATCACCACAACGCACCGCAGTTCATCCAGGAAATGCTTCTTGCGAAACTGGCAGAGGCAAGCCAAGTGTCCGGCATTCCGCCGTTCCCCGAACCGGTCGGCGTGTCGGATCAGACCCCTCGTCCAGCGGTCCCGCGCCAAACCCGCTGGCGCTCGGACTACGACTATGTTCCGGGCGACGGGCTGATCCTGCGCTATCCCGGCCCCGACTGGGCCACCCCCACCTCTTGACCCCCCAGACCGGTCGGCCTATACGCCGCTTGTCTGGGGTTTACTTGCCCATCGGACCCGATTCCTTTTTTCCGGATCGCAAGATCAGGCCGGGAGTCGGACAACAAACTTGGTTGCCCAACCTCCCGGCGGGCTTGCCTATCCAGGCAGGGACCCGATCGAAACGGAAGCTCTGGGGCAGCATCACACCGGGGAACAAACCCCGCGCAACGTAAGGGACCAGGCATGAACCTGATCGCAATCATCGAGGCGGAACAGATCGCCGCCCTCGGCAAGACCATTCCGGATTTCCGCGCGGGCGACACCGTCCGCGTCGGCTACAAGGTGACCGAAGGCACCCGTTCGCGCGTGCAGGCCTACGAAGGCGTCTGCATCGGCCGCAAGGGCGGGGCGACCATCTCGGCGTCGTTCACGGTGCGCAAGATCAGCTTCGGCGAAGGCGTGGAGCGGGTGTTCCCGCTCTATTCGACCAACATCGACAGCATCGAGGTCGTCCGCCGGGGCCGCGTCCGCCGTGCCAAGCTGTATTACCTGCGCACCCGTCGCGGCAAATCGGCCCGGATCATCGAAAACACCAACTACAAACCCCTGTCGGCATAAGGAGAGGCGTGATGAAAGACGGCATTCACCCCGAATACCACGTCATCAACGTCAAGATGACCGATGGTTCGATCTTCCAGACCAAGACCACCTGGGGCAAAGAGGGCGACCAGATGGCGCTCGACATCGACCCGCTGGCGCATCCGGCCTGGACGGGCGGCAACGCCAAGCTGATGGACACCGGCGGCCGCGTGTCCAAGTTCAAGAACAAATACGCCGGCTTGGGCTTCTGACCTTTCCCGCTTGCCCCGACCGGCAAGCCGACGCAATACCCAAAGGCGCGCCAGACCGGCGCGCCTTTTGTCCATCCCGGGGGAGCCAGCAGTGGCGCATATCATCGTCGTCGGCAATGAAAAGGGCGGGTCGGGCAAGTCGACCACTTGCATGCATGTGGCCACGGCGCTGGTGCGGATGGGGCATCGCGTGGGCGCGCTCGACCTTGACCTGCGGCAACGCAGCTTTGGCCGCTACGTCGAAAACCGGCTGGCCTTCCTCGCGCGATCGGGCCTGACGCTGCCGACGCCCGCCTACGCCGACCTGCCCGACGCCCCGGCGGACCCTGGCGAAAACCCCTATGACGCCCGCCTTGCCGCCGCCGTCGCGGCACTGGAACCACACAGCGACTTCATCCTGATCGACTGTCCGGGCAGCCACACCCGCCTGTCCCAGATTGCCCATTCCCTGGCCGACACCCTGATCACGCCGCTGAACGACAGTTTCGTCGATTTCGATCTGCTGGCCCGCGTCGATCCCGAAACCGGACGCGTCAAGGGCCCTTCCATCTATTCCGAAATGGTCTGGTCCGCTCGGCAGCTGCGCGCGCAGGCGGGCCTCAAACCCATCGACTGGATCGTGCTGCGCAACCGTCTGGGCGCGCAACAGATGCACAACAAGAAAAAGGTCGGCGCCGCAATGGAAGACCTGTCCAAACGCATTGGCTTTCGAGTCTCGCCCGGTTTTTCCGAACGCGTGATCTTCCGCGAGCTGTTTCCGCGCGGCCTCACCGTGCTTGACCTCAAGGACACCGGCGTGGACCAGCTGAACCTGTCGAACATCGCCGCCCGGCAGGAAGTGCGCGACCTGATGCGCGAACTCAGACTGCCGGGTGTGTCGACATCGTTCTGAACACGCCGCGCCGCGACGTGCAGCGGCGCTCGCGCACCCCGATACGCTCCAGCCGCAGGTCGAACAGATCCGGTCCGTCGGATTTGCGGGAGTACAATCCCAAACGGGTAAACAGCGCTTTTCCGAGTTTCATGGCAGCCTCCAGCCGCGTTGTGCCAGGCCAACCTGTCTGCCAAGCAGGGCAAAATCGCGGCCTGGTTGTGGTAAACTGCCGAAGTTTCACGCGGCATCGGAAACAATCCGTTGCCGCCGGCGCCTCAACGCCCCTTCACCTCGCGGGGTTTTGCTTTCACATTGGCGCAAATATCCCACGGGGGGCGTGGGGGGTGTGAAACCCCCCGCTTCGCCCGCAACCGCAGGCGCACCCGATGCCGAACCCGCTTTACGACGCGCTCTTCGCCCCGCTCGCCCGCCGCGACACGGTGCTTCTGATCCTGCCCGACGGCACCACGATGACCGGGCCCGCCTTTCATGCCCTGACTGCCCGCACCGCGCACGCCCTGCGTGCGGCGGGCCTGACCAAGGGGGCACGCCTCGCGGCGCAGATCGAAAAATCGCCGCAGGCCCTTGCCTGCTATGCTGCAGCGACGGCGCTGGGCGCGGTGTTCCTGCCGCTGAACACGGCCTACACCGCCGCCGAACTCGACTACTTCCTCGCCAACGCGACACCGGCCGTGTTCCTGTGCGATCCGGCGCGGGCGGCAGAGCTGCAACCGATGGCCGACCGCCACGGGGCGACCTTGCTGACCCTGAACGGTGCGCAGGGCAGCCTGCCCGACCGTGCCGCCACCCAGCCCGACGACCTGACCCCGGCGGACTGCCACGCCTCCGACCTCGCCGCGATCCTTTACACCTCGGGCACCACGGGGCGGTCGAAGGGCGCGATGCTGACGCAGGCCAACCTCTTGTCCAACGCCCACGCGCTGGCCGACCTGTGGCGCTTTACCCCCGCCGACACGCTACTGCACGCCTTGCCGATCTTTCACACGCATGGTCTGTTAGTCGCCACCAACATCGCCTTGCTGACCGGCGGCACGATAATCTTCCTGCCCGGTTTCGACCTTGGCACCGTCCTGCGCCTGATGCCGCAGGCCACCGCGCTGATGGGTGTGCCGACGTTCTACACCCGCCTGCTGTCCGATCCCCGGTTCGACCGTGCGCTGACCGCCCACATGCGCCTTTTCGTCTCGGGCTCCGCTCCGTTGCTGGCTGAAACCCATGCCGAGTTCCACAGCCGCACCGGTCACCGCATCCTCGAACGCTACGGGATGACGGAAACCAACATGAACACCTCGAACCCCTACGACGGTGACCGGCGGGCCGGGACGGTCGGGCTGCCGCTGCCCGATGTCGACCTGCGCATCATGGGCGACGCGGGGCCCGTGGCCCCGGGCGAGGTCGGCGTGATCGAGGTGCGCGGCCCCAACGTGTTCGCTGGCTACTGGCAGATGCTCGAAAAGACCGCCGAGGATCTGCGCCCCGACGGATGGTTCATCACCGGCGATCTCGGCTTCCAAAGCCCGGACGGCTACGTCACCATCGTCGGGCGTGCGAAGGATCTGATCATCACCGGCGGTTACAACGTCTACCCGCGCGAGGTCGAAATGCTGCTCGATGCTGTGCCAGGCGTGCAGGAAAGCGCGGTCGTCGGCCTGCCACACCCAGATTTCGGCGAGGCGGTGTTCGCCGTGCTGACCCCGCGCGCTGGCGCAATGCTGGACCCATCGGCTGTGCTGGCGGCCATCGCGCCCGACCTCGCCCGGTTCAAGCAGCCCAAAGCGGCGGTGGTCTTGCCCGACTTGCCGCGCAATACGATGGGCAAGGTGCAAAAGGCGCTGCTGCGGTCGCAGTTCGCGGATCGTTTCGCGACGTAGTGCGCAAAGCCATACGTTCGCCATACGTTTGCCATACGTTCGCCATATGTCAGCTTCGGCCTGCATCGGCATCGCCCGGATCGGCCAGTTCCACCTCCAGAAACCGCTCGAACGCGTCCAGATCGACCGGCTCGAACTGCCCAAAGCCTTGCATCCAGACCGACGCGCCGCGCAGCGCATCCGGCTCCAGCTTGCACCAGATCACCCGCCCGCGCCGTTCGCGGCTGATCAGCCCGGCGTCGGCGAGAACTGAAAGATGCTTTGAAACGGCCGCCAGCGACATCCGGAACGGCTCCGCCACATCGGTGACCGCCATGTCGTCTTCCAGCAGCATGGCCAGGATCGCCCGCCGCGTCGGGTCCGCAAGGGCGGCGAATACCTGATCCAGATCGGGGGCCATGTCACGTTTATCGCGGCCGGATCGCGGATCGTCAACCGCAAGGTTGAATATGTCAGCCCTCGCCGCCAAAGAAGGCGCTGGCATAAAAGTGATATCCGGCAATAGCTTGACGGCATTTTCTGCACCCGCATCCTTGCTTGACTCTGATCGCCGCTTTCCCGTATCACCCCTGCAACCAAAAGGGATGGATCCATGGCGGACGACCCCGATCAAGACCGGTTGCGCGCGCTCGCGGCAAAGCTGGACAAGATCAAGGCAAAGCCGCCGGCAGTGACGTCGCAGATGGGCAAGGGTTTCTCGCAAGGCGAGGTGGCCTGGAGGATGATAATCGAGCTGTGCACCGGGCTGGTCCTGGGTCTGGCGATCGGTTACGGGCCGGATGTGCTGTTTGGCACGCTGCCGATCCTTCTGATCACCTTTTGCGGCATTGGCTTCGCCGCCGGGGTGAAGACAATGCTGGGCACCGCGCGGACGATGGGCGAAACGAAGGACGAGGGCTGAGCATGGCAACCGAAGATGTGGGCGGCGGCGGACTGGCGATCCACCCGATGGATCAGTTCATTGTCAAGCCGCTGTTTGGCGGCGACGCCATCCATTGGTACACCCCGACCAACGTGACGCTCTGGATGGCGATTGCCGTGCTGTCGATGACCGCCCTGATGGTGCTGGGCACCAGCCGCCGCGCGGTCATTCCGTCGCGCACGCAGTCGGTGGCCGAGTTGATGTACGGCTTTGTCTACAACATGGTCGAAGACGTGACAGGCCACGAAGGCGCGAAGTATTTTCCCTATGTCATGACCCTGTTCCTGTTCATCTTCCTGTCGAATATGCTCGGTCTGATCCCGATGAGCTTTACCACCACGTCGCACATCGCCGTCACGGCCACCCTGGCGCTGATGGTGTTTCTGGCCGTCACGATCATCGGCTTCGTGCGCAAGGGCCCGGCATTCCTGGCGATGTTCTGGATCTCGTCGGCCCCGCTGGCGTTGCGCCCGGTGCTGGCGCTGATCGAGGTGATCTCGTATTTCGTGCGCCCGCTGTCGCACTCCATTCGTCTGGGTGGCAACATCATGGCGGGTCACGCGGTGATCAAGGTGTTCGCCGGATTTGCCGGGGCGATGGGCATCGCGTCTGTCGTACCCATCGCGGCCATCGCCGCGATGTACGGGCTGGAACTGCTCGTGGCAGCGGTGCAGGCCTATGTCTTTACCATCCTGACCTGTGTGTACCTGCGCGACGCCGTGGGCGAGGCGCATCACTAAGGTTCTGAAACAACACCTGAATTCTTACAAACCAAGGAGAACGACTATGACTGGTGACATCGCAGAAATGGGCAAATTCATCGGTGCCGGTCTGGCCGCTTTCGGTCTGGGCGGCGCGGGTATCGGTGTGGGTAACATCGTGGCGAACTTCCTCGCCGGCGCCCTGCGCAATCCGTCGGCGGCCCCGGGCCAGACTGCCAACCTGTTTGTCGGCATCGCGTTTGCCGAAGCTCTGGGCATCTTCTCGTTCCTGATCGCCCTGCTTTTGATGTTCGCGGTCTGATCGCGAAACGCGACAATCGGTCGAAGGGCCAGTTCCCTTCGACCGCGTTTCCACGGATCGTGAAAGGACGGCGTCATGGCGACCGAAGCAGCCGTTGCAGGCGAGACCGCTGAAAAGTCGGGCATGCCGCAGCTGGATTTCACCACATTTCCCAACCAGATCTTCTGGTTGCTGGTCACGCTGGTCGTGATCTACCTGATCCTGACCAAGGTGGCGCTTCCGCGCATCGGTGCGGTTCTGGCAGAACGGGCGAGCCTGATCACCAACGATCTGAAGGCTGCGGACGAGCTGAAGGAAAAGGCGCTGGCGGCGGAAAAGGCCTATAATGACGCCTTGACCCGGGCCCGCACCGAAGCGGCACGGATCGTGGCCGAAGCCAAGGCCGATATCCAGAAGGACCTGAACCTGGCGATCGCCAGGGCAGACGCCGAGATTGCAGAAAAGTCGGCCGAGTCTGAAAAACGGATTGCCGAGATCGAGGCCGGTGCGACAGACGCGGTCGCGCAGGTAGCCAAGGACACGACCAGCGCTCTGGTCGCTGCCCTGGGCGGTACCGCGGACGACGCGGCCATCGCGCAGGCGCTGTCAGCGCGGTTGAAGGGATAAGCGGATGAAACACCTGATCCTTCTCCTTCTCACCACGTCGCCCGCCTTCGCGGCAACTGGCCCGTTCATTTCGCTGGGCAACACGGACTTTGTCGTTCTGCTTGCGTTTTTGCTGTTCGTTGGCGTGCTGATCTACATGAAGGTTCCCGCGAGGATTGCAGGGATGCTCGATGCACGCGCCGCAGGGATCAAGGCCGATCTGGACGAGGCAAAGGCGCTGCGTGACGAGGCGCGGGTGCTGCTGGCGTCTTATGAACAAAAGCAGAAAGACGTGCTGGTGCAGTCCGAACGCATCGTCGCCCAAGCCAAGGCCGAAGCCGAAGCGGCGGCACGCCAGGCAAAGGACGATCTCAAGGAGTCGATCGCACGGCGGCTGGTTTCAGCCCACGAGCAGATCGCCTCGGCCGAGGCACAGGCCCTGCGGTCGGTGCGCGAGCAGGCGATTTCTGTGGCCATTGCCGCGGCGAGCGACGTGCTGGGCCAGCAGATGACCGCAAAGCGCGCCTCCGACTCGATCGACGCCGCCATCGCGCAGGTTGACGCCAAGTTTCACTGACCAATCCCGCCAGATGCGATGACAAAACCGGGCCAAGGGCCCGGTTTTTCATTTCGCCTGTTCGTGCACCAGTCTTTGTCGCGCCACGTCCTCGTGCCGGCTGGCGCGGATCTGGTCGGCCAGCGACTGCTCGACGTAGTCCAGATGGCTCGACACCGCCGTGCGGGCGGCCAGTTCGTCCCTGTCCTGAATGGCACCGTGGATCGCGCGATGCTGCTCCAGCAGGTGATCGCGGGTCATGCGGTTCTTGAACATGATCTGGCGGTTGTAGAACACGCCCTGCCGCAACAGATCGAACATCGACCGCATCATGTGCAGCATCACCACGTTGTGGCTGGCCTCGATGATCGCCATGTGAAACTCGGCATCCAGTTGGGCTTCGTCGGTCGGATCGCGCTTTTGATGCGCGGCCTCCATCTTGGAAAAGATCGTCGCGATGACCTTGAGGTCGGTATCCGTCCCCAGTCGCGCCGCCCGCGCCGCCGCCAGCGCTTCCAGATCGCGGCGAAACGCGATGTAGTCGAACACGGCCTCGTCATGCGTCGCAAAAAGGTCGATCAGCGCTGGTGAAAACGCCGATCCCAGAACGTCGGCGATATACACCCCCGCGCCGGGACGGGTCACCAGTAGCCCTCGGTCCTGCAGATAGGCCAGGGCATCGCGCAGCGAGGGGCGCGAGACGCCAAGCCGCTCTGACAGCTCGCGTTCGGCGGGCAGCCGCTCGCCCGGGCGCAGGATGCCCCGCAACACTAGCAGTTCGATCTGGCGAACGACCGACTGAGAAAGTTTTTCGGGATGGACCTTCTGGAATGGCATCGAACGCTCCGGATTGGTCGGAACATATGACCACGACGCGGTTCTGCCAATCGAAAAACCGGGGGCAGGCCTGCCCCCGGTCGAACCGGATCACCGGTTCGGGCGGATGATGATCTCGACCCGGCGGTTCTGGGCCTGACCCTGCGGGGTTTGGTTGGTGGCGATCGGTGCGTCCTCGCCGCGGCCGTAGGTCGAGATCCGGCCACCCGGCACGCCGCTAGCGCGCAGCACTTCGGCGACAGACACCGCGCGACGCTGCGACAGGTCCTGGTTGTAGGCGGCCGAACCGGTGTTGTCGGTGTGGCCCACGACCTCGATCGCGCTGTTGGGATAGCGCAGCAGGCTGCTGGCGACGGTCCGGATGTCAGCGGTCAGATCGGGGCGCAGCGTCGCGCTGTCGACCGCGAACAGCAGATCCTGCGGCATGTTCACCACCAGATAGTCGCCAAAGTTGGTGACGCCCACATTGGTGTTCAGCGACTGGCGCAGTTCGGCCGCCTGCTTGTCCAGATCGTTGCCGATCGCTGCGCCCGTCAGGGCCCCCACGCCGGCGCCGATCAGGGCCCCTTGCGTCTGGTTGTCGTCCGCCACGGCGGCCCCGAGCACGGCCCCGCTGAGCGCGCCGATCAGCGCCCCGTTTTTGGCACGGCGGTTCGGATCGTCGGGGTAGGCATTCGGATCGACCTCGCAGGCCGAAAGCGCCAGCACGCCGCACATGCCAAGAAGAACACGGGATTTCATCATCATTCTGCTGCCTCGTTTGCATCGGGCCCCTCCGGACCCTGTCGCAAAATTATAGCAGGCCGTCACGGCAAGGGACAGATGGCAGCAGGGCAAGGCAGGTTTCCGCCCATGCGTCGGGGCCACGGCTTTCGCGCCTCAGGCCTCTTGCCGTGCCGACTCCCACGCCAGCATCGCGCGCTTCACCGGCAGGCCCCAATGATACCCGCCCAACGCCCCGGATTTGCGCAACGCCCGGTGGCAGGGGATTATGAAACTGATCGGATTTCGCCCCACAGCCGTTCCCACCGCGCGCACGGCGGCGGGGTGCCCGATTGCGCCTGCAATCTCGCCATAGGTCGTCACATGGCCTGACGGGATGCGCAGCAGCGCCTCCCACACCTTGATCTGGAACGGGGCGCCGATCAGGTAGATCGGGGTGTCGGCGGCATCGCCCGACAGGCCAAAGGCCGACAGCGCCCAGGCCCGAAGCGGATCGGGCGCTTCGACGAAAATGGCCTTGGGCCAGCGCGACATCATGTCAGCCATTGTTGCCGACGCCCCGGTTTCGGCTGAAAAACCGATGCCGCAGATGCCTTTATCGGTGCCCATCACCAAGGCCGGGCCGAAGGGGCTGTCGAACCAGCCCCAACGGATGACCAGACCCGCCCCGCCGCGGGCATAGTCGCCCGGGCTCATCGCCTCCCAGGTCAGGAACAGATCGTGCAGACGCCCGCCCCCCGACAGCCCCGCAGTCAGCGCCGTGTCGAGCACGGTGAACCGGTCCGCCAGCAGCCGCCGCGCGTGGTCCAGCGTCAGGTATTGCTGATAGCGTTTCGGCGATACGCCCACCCATTGCGAAAACACCCGCTGAAAGTGCGCGGGGCTCATCCCCATCCGCTCTGCCAGCCCGTCCAGCGTCAGCGCCGGTCCGGCCTCGTCGATCAGGGTCAGCGCGCGGGCGATCACGCCGTAATGGTAGGGGGTGCTGTGGTCGGTCATGCAGGTCTCCTCAAGCGCCGAAATTAGCGGCATGGCGCGCGCGTTGCGACCCGATAGTTGCGGCTTTTGCTTGTCGGGACTGCCTCGGGCTGGCATAGCACCTCCATGGTGCCCCAGCTGCAATATCCTGCGATGCAGGCCATTTTTGCCCGGTTTCAGGCCGCAGAGCCTGCACCCAAGGGCGAACTCGACCATTTGAACGCCTATACCCTGCTGGTGGCCGTGGCGCTGTCGGCGCAGGCGACTGACATCGGAGTGAACCGGGCGACCAAGGCGCTGTTCGCCGTGGCCGACACGCCCGAAAAGATGCTCGCGCTGGGGGAAGAGGCGCTGATCGCCCACATCAGGACGATCGGCTTGTTCCGCAACAAGGCCAAGAACGTGATCAAGCTGTCGCAGCGCCTGATCGAGGCGTATGGCGGCGTGGTCCCCTCCAGCCGCGCCGCGCTGCAATCGCTGCCCGGCGTCGGGCGCAAGACGGCGAACGTGGTCTTGCAGATGTGGTTCGGCCATCCGGCCCATGCGGTTGACACCCATGTGTTTCGCGTCGGCAACCGCACCGGCATCGCGCCCGGCCGCGACGAGGTCGCGGTGGAGCGGGCGCTGGAAGACCACGTTCCGGTCGAATACCAGCACCATTCGCACCACTGGCTGATCCTGCACGGCCGCTATGTCTGCACCGCGCGCAAACCCAAATGCAGCCTCTGCCTGATCGCAGACTGGTGCCAATACGAGGACAAGACCGCATGAAAACCTATCAGGTCGTCGGCATCGGCAATGCCATTGTCGATGTGTTCTGCAGCGCCGACGACGTGTTCATCGACATGATGGGCATCCAGAAGGGCATCATGCAGCTCGTCGAACGCGAGCGGGGCGAAATGCTGTATGCCGCGATGAAGGACCGCGTGCAGGCGCCGGGCGGGTCTGTCGCCAACACGCTGGCGGGCCTTGGCAATCTGGGGTTGACGACCGCGTTCATCGGGCGCGTGCACGACGACGCGCTGGGACGGTTCTATGCGCACTCCATGTCCGACAACGGCACCGCTTTCGTGAATGCCCCGGTGGCGGGAGGCGAGCTGCCCACGTCGCGGTCGATGATCTTCGTCTCGCCCGACGGCGAACGCTCGATGAACACCTATCTCGGGATCTCGTCCGAACTCGGTCCGGACGATGTCGCGGACGATGTGGCCGGACAGGCCGGCATCCTGTTTCTCGAGGGCTATCTCTATGACAAGCCCAAGGGAAAGCAGGCGTTCGAACGGGCCGTGGCCTTGTGCCACGCGCAAGGGGGCAAGGCGGGGATCGCCCTGTCGGACCCGTTCTGCGTCGACCGGCACCGCGGCGATTTTCGCCGGCTGGTCAAGGATCTGGACTATGTGATCGGCAACGAACACGAATGGGCCTCGCTCTATCAGACCGACCTGTCGTCGGCGCTGGAACAGGCGGCGACGGACGCGGGGCTGGTGGTGTGCACGCGGTCGGGGCATGACGTGATCGTGGTGCGCGGCACGGAACAGGCCGTCGTCCCCGTGAACCGGATCGTTCCCGTCGACGCGACGGGCGCAGGCGACCAATTCGCCGCAGGCTTCCTTTATGGCATGGCAACCGGTCAATCGCTGGCCGTCTGTGGGCGGATGGGCTGTGTGGCAGCGGCCGAGGTGATCAGCCATTTCGGCGCGCGTCCCGAAGCGGACCTGAAGGCGCTGTTTCGGGCGGAAGGACTGATCTGAAGCGGACCCTTACCCTTCCCACTTTCACATTGGCACAAATATCCCACGGGGGTGCGGGGGTGTGAAACCCCCCCCCTTGGTGGCATAAGCCTCAGTCCCCCAGCGTGGCGTGCACCACGGCCAGATCGATATCGTCGATCGGCATCAT
>JANNNU010000210.1:0-3570 GCA_031398695.1 Paracoccaceae bacterium
TCGCATCGGGCTTCGGGCCCTGGCCGGTGGGCAAGATCCTGCGCGACGACCTGCTGGTCCAGACCGGCGCGGCCGCCACCCGGCCAAGCGCCAGACGAAAGATTGCCGGATGAAACGCCTGTTCCGCCAGCCCGGATCGGGTGTGACGGCGTGCAGGGGGCCATGTCGTTGCAAATCGGCGTGTTCGCGTTCGTTTTGACATCTTTGCGAGCGGTGCCGAATGGTTAACTTTGCGGTTTGTGCCGCTGACCGCGATCGCTATCCTCGGCGTCTTGCAGATGCTGGAGGACGAGATGGACGAAGAGCAGGGACGGCGACCGTCACGGGCCGAGGCGCAGGGGCTGCGGCAGGCGCGCGAGATCGAAGGGCACCTGGCCGCGCTCGACAGCTTTGCCCCGATGGCGCTGGGTGTGCTTGCCATTGCGTCCGGCATCTACACGTATCTGGGCGTGCGCGCGCAACTAGACGGGTCGGGCGCGCTGACCTTCTTTGCGGCGGTTGCCTATTCGCTGGCGGTATCGGTCGCGATCTTCGTGTTCTGGAGCTACATGATCCGCCTCACCCCCGCGATGCGGACGGCGAAGGCCCGGATCGGCATGTTGCTGACGATGGCGCTGGGGTCGTTCGCGATCGTCGCGATGTCGTCCTGGCTGAATGCCGCCGCGCTGGCCGGATCAGCTGCGGTCGAGCAGCATCTGGCCCTGACCGTGCGCGACTACCAGATCGAGCTCGAGCAGGCCAACCGGGTGGCGGTCGCGAGTCAGGGCCTGCAACTCGACGTGTCCCGCGCCCGCCAGTCGTTCGAGGACCTGTCCCTGCAGGAGGCCGACGGCAACCTGTCGGGCACATCGGGGCGCGGTGCGGTGTTTCGCGTCCTGACCGCCAAGGGTGACGAACTCGCGGCACTGGAGGCCCAGATTGCGGCGCAGGGCCCGCTGATCACCGCCGCCTTTTCGGAAGGCAATGCCATCCTGTCGCGCATGCGGGAACTGACGGCGGCTGCCGGGCCGGTGGACGAACGCTCGGTGATCTTTGCCGAAGAATCCGTGCGGCTGGCGGGCCTGATCGCCACGCTGCGGCAGCTTTCGGTGGCCCCGGTCGTGGACCGTGCCGCGCGGGATCTTGCGGCGTCGGTCGTGTTGCCCGAACTCGACGGTTCGACAGACACGATCCGGGGGGCGCAGCAGACCACCATCGAATCGGTTCTGCAACTGCTGGGGCAGCGGGCGGAATCCCTGCGGGCCGCCGCGCAAGAGGTAATCGCCCTTCCGGCTGCCGAGGAGACGACCTATCAGCCGATCTCGTCCGCCGATGCGGTTTTGCGCTATGCCGGGGATTTCATTCCGTCCTGGGCCGGGGCGATCGTGATCGATCTGCTGCCCGCGGTGCTGGTGTTCATGATGATGGTCGCGCAGTCCGCGATCCGCGAGGACCGCGCCGAGATCAACCCCGAAGAGACGATGACCCTGGGCGAATTGCGCGCCGCGCTGGCCGCGTTTCGCGGGATCGAGGCGGTGAACGATCCGCTGGGTCCGGTGCCGCCCGTCGCCGACCGGATCGCCGACCGGATCGCGGTCCGCGACGCGCCGCCCGACCTGATGCCCGAAGCTGCCCGTGATACCACCCTGTCCGACCCTGCACGTGAATTGGTGCGCGACCCGGTGCCTGATCCGGTGCCGGGCAACGTCGCCTCACTGGACCGGGGGGTGCGTAAGTGACCGACACCCCTGTGCCGGCGCGCAGAAGCGGCGGGTTGAGCGCCGCGCGCCTCTTGCAGGCTATGCTGGCCGCGCAATGCCTGCTGGCGGTCTTTGTCGTCGCCGCCGATCTGCCGCCGGGGTTTGTCGGAAACCTTCTGTCGACCGAACCGCGGTCCCCCTCCACCGAGGTGCCGGTCACGCCCGGAAACCAGACCCGTCGTTTCGAGCCGCGCCGCCTTCCGGCCGTGCAGCCGACCGGCCCGGACTTTCCATCGCAGGAGTTCGTCTCGCCGCGTCTGGAATTCGAGCCGTTGGATCTTCCCGGCCGCACCGGTGCGGTCCTGCTGACCGGGTCGATCGCGCCGGGGGATGCGACCCGCTTCGGCACTTGGTTGCAGGAACGCGACGATCCGCCCGGCGCGATCGCGCTGCATTCGCCGGGCGGATCGGTGCAGGATGCGCTTGAAATCGGCAGGCTGATCCGGGCGGCGGGGGTTCCCGTCGTGGTCGTGTCCGGAGCCTCTTGTTTTTCGGCGTGCCCTTACGTGCTGGCCGGGGGCGCGGTGCGCGAGGTGTCGCGCGGGGCGTTCATCGGCGTGCACCAGCATTATTTCGGCGAGAACACCTATCTGCCCGCCTTCCTGCTGGTGTCGGACATCCAGGTCGGCCAGGGCGAGGTCATGGCCTATCTGGCCGAAATGGGGATCGACCCGATGCTGATGGCCAAGGCGCTGGTGACACCGCCCGACGAAATCTACATCCTGACGCCGGACGAACTGGACCAGTTCCGCCTCGCAACCGCGCTGAACGACTGACGCGCAGCGGCAGAACCGCTGCGCGCGTCGGGTCAGCCTGTCCCTGCGCTATTCGCTTTCGGTGAACACCTCGGCGCGCTTCTTGCTGACTTGCGGCAGCAGCACCACCACCAGCACGATCACCGTCATCACCAGCAGCGTGGCGCTGATCGGGCGGGTCAGGAAGGTGGTCGGATCGCCGCGGCCCAGGATCATCGCGCGGCGCAGGTTTTCTTCCAGCATCGGGCCCAGAACGAAGCCAAGCAGCAGCGGTGCCGGTTCGCAGCGCAACTTCATCAGGACATAGCCCATCAGGCCAAAGCCCGCGACGGCATAAAGGTCGTAGACATTCGAGTTCACCGAATAGACCCCGATCGAACAGAACGCCATGATGACGGGGAACAGGATGTGATAGGGCACCTTCAGCAGCTTTACCCACAGCCCGATCAGCGGCAGATTCAGCACGATCAGCATCAGGTTGCCGATCCACATGGATGCGATGATGCCCCAGAACAGCGCGGGCTGCTCGACCGCCACGTTCGGCCCCGGCACCACGCCTTGGATGATCATCGCGCCAACCATCAGCGCCATCACCGGGTTGGCCGGAATGCCCAGCGTCAGAAGCGGGATGAAGCTGGTCTGCGCCCCGGCGTTGTTGGCCGACTCGGGGCCGGCGACCCCTTCGATGGCGCCATGACCGAACTCTTCGGGCGTCTTAGAAAGCCGCTTTTCCACCGTGTAGGACGCGAACGACGCAAGGATCGCTCCGCCCCCCGGCAGGATACCCAAGGCCGACCCCAGAGCCGTGCCGCGCAGCATCGGGGCGACCATCTTGCGCAGATCCAGCCGCGACGGCCACAGGTTGCCCAGCTTCGTCGTCAGCACCGTGCGGTCCTGATCGCCCTCGAGGTTCTTCAGGATCTCGGCGATCCCGAACACCCCGACTGCCAGCGCCACGAAGTTCAGCCCGTCGGCATAGGCGGTGATGCCAAAGGTGAACCGCGGCGTCCCGGTGTAGATGTCGGTGCCCACCATACCCAACAGCAACCCCAGCACCACCATCGCCAGCGCCTTCA
>JANNNU010000211.1:0-6192 GCA_031398695.1 Paracoccaceae bacterium
TGCCTCGGGATCGAGGATCAGGGCGCGCTGACCGGCATGATCCGGGCGGGCGTGATCCCGGACAGCACGTTTCTGCGCACCGCCGTGACAGACCACGCGTCGGGGCTGTGCGTGTTGCCGGCACCCAAGGAAATGGCCCCGCTGACGGTTCTGACGACAGAACTGGTGTCGGGCCTGCTGGACGCGCTGCAGCGCGACTTCGACCACATCGTGATCGACCTGCCGCAGGCGGTGCTCGAATGGCTGTCGCCGGTTCTGATTCGCGCCGAAAAGGTTCTGATGGTCACCGACACGTCGGTTCCGGCGATCCGGCAGACCATGCGGCTGATCGCAGCCTATGCCGAAGACCGCCCCGACCTGCCGGTCGAGATCGTCGTGACCGGCGAGGCGAAACCCTACCTGCCCACCGCCGCGCACAAGGCCGCCGCCAAGGCGCTGGAGCGGCCGCTGGCGCACTGGATCCCGCGCGACGCCGTCGCCGCCCGTCGCGCCATCGACCGCGGTGTGCCACTGGCCGACGCGGCTCCGCGATCGCCCGCAACCAAAGCCTTGCGCCAGCTCGTGGCGCGCGTGCTGCAAGACCTAGCCCCTGCCGCCCGCAAGACGGCCTGAAAGGACGGATCATGTTCAAAAGCTTTTCAACCCCGCACACCGCACCGGCCGCCGCGCCATCCCGCACCGTCGCCGCCGTGCGCCCGGACAACGTGATCGACCTTGTGACCCCAGCCGCGACCTTTGCGGCGCCGAAACCCGCCCCGGCCCCCGCGCCCGCTGCCGACGTGACGCAACCCGATGCCGGCGTGGAGGCGCGGCTCGACCTGAAAAGCCGGCTGCATGCGCGCCTTCTGGATCAGTTGAACCTGTCGGTGCTCGACAAGGTGCAAAGCTCCGAGCTGCGCCGCGAAATCGCCGATCTGGTGTCGGTGTTCCTCAAGGAACACCACATGCCGCTGCCGCTGGTGGAATTCAACGCCATCGTGGACGAGATGATCGACGAGGTGATGGGGCTCGGCCCGCTGGAGCCGCTGCTGGCCGACCCGAGCGTCAGCGACATTCTGGTCAACGGTCCCGACAAGGTCTTCGTGGAACGCGGCGGCATCCTGCACCGCAGCAACGTCCGGTTTCGCAACGAACGCCACCTGCTGCGGATCATCGACAAGATCGTCAGCCGGGTCGGACGGCGGATCGACGAATCCCAGCCCTGGGTCGATGCGCGGCTGGAGGATGGCAGCCGCGTCAACGCGATCATCCGGCCCTGCGCGATCGACGGCCCGTCGCTGTCGATCCGCAAGTTTTCGCGCCAGCCGATGACGCTGGCCAAACTGGTGGACCAAGGCGCGCTGTCCGGGCCCTGCGCGACGTTTCTCAAGGCGCTGGTCGAGGCGCGGCTGAACGTGCTGATTTCGGGCGGCACCGGGTCGGGCAAGACCACGATGCTGAACGCGATGTCGGCCTTCATCGACCCGCGCCAGCGCATCGTGACGATCGAGGATGCCGCCGAACTGCAACTGCAACAGGATCACGTCGTTCGACTGGAAACCCGCCCCGCCAACGCCGAAGGCGTAGGCCGGATTGCGCAGCGCGAACTGGTCATCAACGCGCTGCGGATGCGCCCCGATCGCATCGTGGTCGGCGAGGTGCGCGGATCGGAAGCCTTCGACATGCTGCAGGCGATGAACACCGGGCATGACGGCTCTATGACCACGATCCATGCCAACACCGCGCGCGATGCCGTCTCGCGGCTGGAACAGATGGTGTCGATGATCGGGTCGGACGTGCCGATGCTGGCCGTGCGCCAGCAGATCGCCGCGGGCATCCATCTGGTGCTGCAACTCAGCCGCCTCGCGGACGGCACCCGGCGCGTGATGAGCGTGTCCGAGATCGTCGGCATGGAAGAGGACAAGATCCTGATGCAGGACATCTTCGTGTTCCAGAAGACGGGGCGTACAGAGGATGGCACGGTTCAGGGCCAGATGCGGGCGACGGGCATCCGCCCCAAATGCGCCGACACGCTGGCTGCGGCCGGGGTGGGGGTCGCACCCGACACCTTCCGACCGCGCGACGGGGGGCTGTGATGGACCCGTTGGCACCGCAATTTCGCATCGTGCTGCTGACCGCGGCGCTGGGGGCCGCACTGATCCTGATCGCGGCGGTCCGGCTGATCCTGTCCGGCAAGGACCGCCGGCAGGCCGAGGCGGTCAAGCGGATGGCCGACCTGCGACCGGCGGCCGAACGGCCCGCCACGACCTCGGCCGTCCTGAACCGGACGGCCATGTCCCGCGGGGCGCAAGCCGGTGTCATGGCGCGGCTGGCGACGCTGCTGCGCCAGGCCGACGTCGATCTGTCCGCCACGCGGTTCGCGCTGGTGTGCGGGCTGGCCATGGTCGTCGTTCTCTTGCCGGCCGCGGTGTTTCTGGGGCCGCTGCCGGGCCTTGTCGCCGCAGTATCCCTGGGCGCGGGCGTGCCTTATGCGTTGGTCTCGGCGCGCCGCACCAAGCGGATGAGCACCTTTACCGCCCAGCTGCCCGATGCGCTGGACCTGATGGTGCGCGGCCTTCGGGTCGGTCATCCGTTGGGGGCGACCATTGCCAACGTCGCCCAGGCCATGCCTGACCCGCTGGGCGGCGAGTTTCGCAAGATGGCCGAACAGATCGCCTACGGCGACGATCTGGCGTCTGCCATCCGCAGCCTGGCCGAGCGGGTGGATCAGGAAGACATGCACTACCTCGCCGTCAGCGTCAGCATCCAGCACTCGACCGGCGGCAATCTGGCACAGATGCTCAGTGTGCTGTCGCGGGTGATCCGCGACCGGATCATGATGCGCCGCCGGGTGCGGGCCATCTCGTCGGAAGGCCGGATTTCCGCGACACTGCTGTCGGCCTTGCCGGTGGTGATCTATCTCGCGACCTCGATCACCGCGCCGAACTACTATGGCGGCGTCCGGAACGACCCGGCCTTCATGCCGATCGCCTGCGTGATCGTGGCGCTTATCGTCGGCAACTTCCTGGCGCTGCGCAAGCTTTCGTCGTTCCGGTTCTGAAAGGGTTCGTCATGGATTACAATGCGTTCCTCATCGCCACTCCGGCTGGCTTTCCGCAAAGCGGGGTGCTGTTCCTGGTCGGCGCCGTTCTGCTGCTTGCGATCGGCATTGGTGGCATGCTGGCGCTGCGCGATCCGCTGGCCGATCTGCGGATGCGAGCCCTTGCCACGCCCGGCAGACCGGGCGTCCGGCCCGGCACCGTGTCGTTGCTGAAAGCGGCGGATCAGACGCCGGTCGGCTTCATGCGCTCGCTTGTGCCCGAAGAGAAATCCAAACGGCAGGAGATCCGCCTGCAACTCGCGCAGGCTGGCTTCGAGGGGCCGCATTCGGTGCGCAACTTCTTTCTGTTTCGCTTGGGTCTTGCCGCGCTTGGCCCCGTGATCCTCGCGGCGTCGGTCGCGCTGAACGCGCAAGGCCTGTTGCCGCCAGCCTTGGGCGATCGGCTGGACGACATGTCGATGCTGGGGTTCGGCCAGATATTCATGGTCCTGACCGCGGTCGGCTTCTACGGTCCCGGCTGGTGGCTTTCGAGCCGGATCACCGCGCGCCGGACCCGCATCGCAAACGCGTTTCCCAACACGCTTGACCTTCTGCAGATCTCGATCGAGGCCGGACTGGGCTTCGATGCCGCGATGGCGCGCGTTGGCAGCGAACTGACCCGTGTCGCGCCCGAGATTTCGGTCGAACTTCTGGCCGTGCAGCAAGAGGTGCTGGCCGGGCGCGACCGCGAACAGGCAATGCTCGACATGGCGGCCCGGCTCGGCATCGACGAGGCCCGGTCGTTCGTCAACGTGGTCATCCAATCGCTGCAATACGGCACCAGCCTGACCGAAGCGCTGACCCGCTATGCGGTGGAAATGCGGCTGAACCGCGAACTGAAGGCGCAGGAAAAGGCCAACAAGCTGCCGGTGCAGATGTCCGGCGTCATGGCCGTACTGATGCTGCCGGCCCTGTTCCTGATCACGCTGGCACCCACGATCATCCGCTATCTGGCGATCTTCGACAACTGACGGCAGGACCGGACTGTTTGCGCGCATCACCCGCCGCCGACCGGCGGTGGGGCCATGAAAAAAGACCTCAGGCCATTCAGCCCAAGGTCTTGAAAGCGATGGTGGACCCAGAGCGATTCGAACGCCCGACCCTCAGATTCGTAGTCTGGATCAAGCTTTTGAAAATATAACTTATTTTTGCAAACCGAGCGTTTTAGGGGTCAATCAAAACAATAGTTATGGATAAGCCGCAAACCAAGATTTGAAGAGTTTTTCTAAGTAAGTCCGGCTTCGACCCTTTTCGAGCTTGGTCAACGCTAGCACCGCTGCGCCGTGGACATTTCTTGCGCTAGGACTTTAGCCAGCTTTTCCGTCTGTGTCCGGATATCTGGGATAGCAGTGATTTCCCAGAACGCCGCACGGGAAACGGGGCCGATCGCGAATATGCGATCGGAGGCTCTGCCAGTCCGCTCTAATACCCGGCAGTTCATGTCGACATCGAGGCCGATTGACAGATCGTCGACACGGCCAAGCCCGGTTTTCAGAAGATCGGCCACCAGCGGCGAGGCATTGCGCGCGGGGTGGCGCCGGATGCCGCGACAGTCGAAGATCACGCATGCAGGGAGTATTTCTTCAGACTTCCATTTTGCACGGACTACGCGAGCCACGACTGTGCCGTCGGAACGGCGATCACCGCCGAGGAAGCTACCGCGCAGCAACCGCAACTGGCCGGTGCCAAGGGCTGCCTGAATGATTGCGTCGGATGCTGGCGGAATGCGATGGCGGTGAACGTCCCATATCGTCGCTGCATGACGCAGGAAACGTGCGCGCTCAGCGCTCGGCAGGCTACGCCAGATGCGCTCGACATGAGGGCGGATACCATCGACGGCGTCACGCCAAGTGCCACCGCGCTGTTCAGCCTCACGGGCGAGGTCCTTAGCCCAAGCGGACAGAACACTCATCGGAGCGCGTAGCGGAATGTCCGCGATATCGATGTCAATCGGCTTTGTCTGCGCATGGGTTCGCGGCAGCAGTCCGCGGCGTGAAACACACAGGATCTCGCCGCGATGCCCGGACTTCAACAGCGAGATCACCCGGTCGACCATCGACAGGCCGGATCCTATGATGATGACGCGTGCATCGCGGTCATGGTCGCCAGGGTCGTCCCAGGCCCCAAGAACAGGGCTGTCGGCATCACGGGTTTCCAGCACATGTCCGGTAGCGAGGATCGCGGCATCGCCACGGACGCTCTGCCCGCTGGCGAGGTGGACAACGACGCCGCGCGGCATGTCCTCAATCCTGACAGCGGACTGCGGAACCACGCGCAGACGCAGGGGTTCAGTTCCTTCCAGCCAAGGGATCAGCAGGCCGGACAGATAAGCCCCGAAGGTGGCACGGCTGGCGAAACAATTTTCCGTCATGGCCGTGCCGCCAGCACGCGATTGAAGCCAGTTGACGAAATGCAACGGGTCTTGCGAAAACGCGCTCATGTTGTGGGCGCGGGTATTCAACAGGTGGTCGGGATCGGTAGTGGAATAAGCGATGCCTCGTCCGAAGGCATGGCGGGTTTCGATCATCGTCACACGGAATGCCTGCTCGGGGCGGCGCAGCAGATGCACGGCCATCAGCACCCCGCTGGCACCGCCGCCGATGATCACCACGTGCGGGCCGCCGGGGGAGTCGGGCTGCTGAAAGGGGCGTTCCACTTTTGGCTGATCCATCACGGAATCACCGCCATGCAGACCATCGCCAGCAATCCAAGGCCGGCCGCAAAAACGAGCGCCTCCGTGCTCACCGGCGCCTTGGGTTCTCTGTCCGCCAGCGAGGTGGCGAAGAATTTGGCGAAATGCTGGTCGAACCGTCCATCGAACATGGTGTTTTCTCCTGGCTGGCTGCGAACTTCATGGGGCGGTCAGGGCGAGGGTATCGAGCGCGGCCTTGACGTGATCAGGGGCGACAACCAAGGCAAGCGCCGCGAGATAGGCCAAGGCGAACGCGAACAAGGCGGAATAGCTGGACGGGCCCGATCCGGGCTGGCGGAACAGGCGTTTCATCCGGCAATCTTTCGTCTGGCGCTTGGCCGGGTGGCGGCCGCGCCGGTCTGGACCAGCAGGTCGTCGCGCAGGATCTTGCCCACCGGCCAGGGCCCGAAGCCCGATGCGA
>JANNNU010000008.1:0-3601 GCA_031398695.1 Paracoccaceae bacterium
GGAACCGGGCTTTTGAACGACCCATGCGCGGCCAGCAGCAGGCGGGTCTGGCCGGGCGACCAACCGCGCGCCGCCAGCGCATCGCGTACCACGGTGACGGCGAGGCCGTGCAGAACGGGGTCGCAGCCGAACGGCTCGAGCACGTGCCAGCCGGTTGCCCCGGCCTCGCGCAGTTTTGCGGGCAGATGGGTGCGGGTGAACCAGCCGCCCGCCATGAACAGCGGAAAGGCGCGGCCCGCGGGCGCGCCGGTGGCCGCCGCCAGCGCGCCCGGTTCGGCCAGCGTCGCGGTGGTCACTGTCCAGCCGGGAAGATGATCCGCAACGCGGCGCCCAAGGTCGGCCAGCGCCCGGGCGGCGGGTTCGGGGTCCGACGGCTGCCCGTGCGAGACGATGACGGCATGCTGGGCGGGTGGGGTCATGTCGGATAGGGCCAGTTGGCCTGGCTGAACGCGCCACCGTCGACCCACAGCGTCTGTCCGGTGACGAACGCGGCCGCCTCCGAGATCAGGAACAGCAGGGGCCCGGTCAGATCGTCGGGCGTGCCGACCCGGCGCAGGGGGGTGACGGCGGACCACGTCGCGGCATAATCCCCCGCCTCGGCGGCCGTGCGTGCGGTGGCGATCGCCCCCGGTGCGATGCAGTTGACGCGGATGCCATGCGGGCCAAGCTCGACCGCCGCGACCTTGGTGAACTGCTCGATCCCGCCTTTCGACGCGGTGTAATCGATCAGCCGCGGGAAGGCGTGTTTGTTGCAGCCCGATCCCAGCGTGATGACCGCGCCACCCCGGCCCGCGGCGATCATCGCCTTTGCCGCCGCCTGGGTGTTCAGAAAGGTGCCGCGCAGATTGGTGGCCATCACCGCATCCCAACGGTCTGGCGTCAGGTCCAGCAGGGAAGACCACGTCTGAATGCCCGCGTTGTTGACCATCACCCGCGGCGCGCAACCGGCCCAGTCGGCGGCCTCGGCGTGAAAGCGCGCCACCTGCGCCGGATCGCCCGCGTCACTGTCCCACGCGCGGGCATGCGGCAGGTCCGCCGCCAACGCCGCCGCCTGCGGCCCCTGCCCCAGATGGGTGAAGGCCACCTTGTAGCCCGCCCCCGCCAGCGCCCGGGTCAGGGTGCTGCCGATCGCGGACGCGCCTGCGGTGATCAGGGCGAGCATGTCACGCACCCCAAGTCCGGTCGAGCAGCGCGAGCCAGTTGCGATGCGCCAGCTTGTGCAGCAAGGCGTCGGAATAGCCGTGCGTGGCCAGCGCCGCCATCAGGACAGGCAGGCCCGCCACATCCTTGATGTCCTTGGGCATGGTGGCCCCGTCGAAATCGGACCCGAAGCCGACGTGATCTTCGCCCAGAATGCCGATCAGATGGTCGAGATGCCGCACCATCGGATCCAGCGTCATGTCGGGGGATTCGCGGCCATCCGGGCGCAGGAAGCAGGTGGCGAAGTTCAGGCCGACCAGCCCGCCCGAATCCCTGATCTGCCCCAGTTGCCGGTCGGTCAGGTTGCGCGAGCTGGGACACAGGGCATGGGCGTTCGAATGGGTCGCGACCAGTGGTGCGGCGCTGAGCGCGGCCACATCGTCGAACCCGGCCTGATTGAGGTGGCTAAGGTCCAGCATGATGCGCAACGCGTTGCATTCCGCCACCAGCCGCTTGCCCGCGTCGGTCAGCCCCGGCCCGGTGTCGCCGGTCGCGGGATAGCGGAACGGCACGCCGTGGCCAAAGATCGTGGGCCGGCTCCACACCGGGCCAAGCGACCGCAGGCCGGCAGCGTGAAAGCTGTGCAGCGCATCTAGGCCGGGGTCGATCGCCTCGGCCCCCTCGAAATGCAGGATGGCGGAGATGGTGCCCGACGCCATCGCGCTGCGAATGTCGGCGGTGGTGGTGCAGATCGCCAGCGCGCCGGAACGCTCGAGCCATTTCAGGTGTCCGATCTGCGCCAGCGCCACGGGTTGCGCGGCAGCGTGGTCGATCAGCGGATCAAGCGGAAAGTCGTAGGGCGGATTGTCCATCCGCGACAGAAAATCCGGCGCATCGACGCCGTGCGGCGACGGCACGTAGACGGCAAAGAACCCCCCCGCAAATCCACCCGCCTTCATGCGCGGCAGGTCCAGGTGCCCCTGGCCATCGGTGCCGTCCCAGATCGCGTCGCGGCGATCGGGCGCGGCATTGAGGCGGTAAAGCAGGTCGTTGTGGCCGTCGAAAACCGGGATCATGCAAGGCTCCTTTCGGGGCAGGCTAGCCGGATTTGAAACCGCGGGCCAGATCGTTCGTGCCTGCGGGGGCGGGCCGTTTCACCGGGCTGAGGCAATTCGCGGTATAAGATCGGCTCATCCGTGATTCTGATCGGGCGGGCGGGCAAACTGAAGCTGAAATGGATTTTCATGGCACTGCTGCCGGGCGCTTCGCTGGCTAAAGAGCCGGTCCGGCTGAAGGTGCTGACTTTCAACATCTGGTATGGCGGCGATCAGGTCAGGTTCGACAAGGTGATCGAGGCGATCCGGCTGGCCGATGCCGACATCGTGGGGTTGCAGGAACCCGACGGGCGCACGCTGGACATCGCGGCGGTGGCCGGTATTTCCTATGCCGATACGCGGCGGCACATCCTGTCGAAATATCCGTTGTTCGACAGCGGGTTGGGCGTGACGACCAGCACGGGTGCGCCACCCTGCTCGACCGCCGGGCTTGATGCGGACGCGGTGCATGCCTGGGCCATGGTGGCGCCGGGCCGCGTGGTCGCCGTCGCGAACACCCACCTGTCGTCGGACCCCTATGGCCCCGAGATGCTGCGCGACGGTGCATCCGTCGCGGCGGTGCTGGCCAACGAAGCCGACATCCGGATGCCCGAGGCGCAGGCGCTGGTGGACGGGTTGGGTCCGGTCGCGGCCACCGGGGTACCGGTGGTGCTGACCGGGCATTTCAACACGCCGTCCGGCCTTGACGGCGGGCCGGTCGCCTGTTCTGTGTCCGCACTTCTGGACGCGGCGTTGCTGCGCGACACCTTCCGCGCGGTGCACCCGGATGCGACCGCCGTGCCCGGCCTGACGTGGACGCCGGGGCGGCCCTGCCCGGTGATGCGCGACGGCGAGACGCAAGGCCGGATCGATTATGTCTATGCCGCTAACGCGACGGCCGTCGACCCGGTCCTGCTGGGCGAGCCGGACAATCCGGCCGTGGCGCTGTCGGTCACGCCGTGGCCATCGGACCATCGCGCCGTGCTGTACACGCTTGACGTTGTGCCGGTCGAAGCGCCGGCCCTGATCGGTGTCGCGCCGCGCCCGGTCGTCGAAAGCGACAGTTTTGTGATCCGGGCGCACGTACCGGGCGGCGGGCCGTGGACGGCCGTAGTCGTCAAGGCCGGGACCGACTGGGTCGAAGAGGGTCTGACCGGGATCGCCGATGTCGATCTGGCGGACCGGCCCACGGACCGGCTTTCGACCATCGGGCTCGACCCGGGGGCCTATGATGCCGTGTTGCCGCAACCGAGCGGCAGGGTCGCCAGCAGTGGGCGGATCAACTCGATCAGGGCCCGCACCATCATCGTGCCCGACAGCACTGCCGCCGGGTCGGTGGTCAGAGGCCGCGCCTGGCGGATCTGTTC
>JANNNU010000011.1:0-33720 GCA_031398695.1 Paracoccaceae bacterium
CAACAGATCCAAGGGGACCCGCGTGGTCTTGCCGGCACCGGGCGGGGCCTGCAACACGGCCATGCCACGGGAGGCGATCGCGGCGCGCAGGGCCGGCAGGGCATCGTCGATCGGAAGAGGGGCCAAAGGCGCGGTCATGCCGCCCTTATCGCCGCTTCAGCCGCACCTTGCCATAGATCGTCTGCACCGACGCCTCGACCACCTGCATCGCGTCACCCTTGGGCGCATAGACGAGTTCCAGCGGGAAGCGGCTGCGTTCGGCCATCTCTTCGGGCGTGTAGCCCGCCACGCGGCGGTATGTGGCGGTGCAGACCGCGCCGTCGCCCGATGCCGCATAGGCCGCGCGCCGCCGCCCGTCGAACACGGCAAACGCGACGTCGCATCCCTGCCCCGTCGGCCGGTCGCGCAGGCCGGCAAAAAGCGCGCTTGCCGGGTCGAGCGTGCCGCCCTGCGTGGCGGGATCGACCAGATCGGACCCGTCGGGACGCGGCGAGGTGTAGGTCAGGACGCTCGGCACGCCGGCGTCGTAGACCATTTCGACCTGCGATTGTCGCCGACCGGTGTCGGCCCGATCGGAATAGCGATCGGGCACCAGACCGTCGCGGGTGATCCGACCCTCGGCCCGCGATTCGAACCGGATGCGCCGCACCACCCCTGCCAGACCGTCCGACCGGATCATGACCACCACAGCGTAGCGCCCGTCGCCGACCATGCTGTCGATCGTCATCTCGGCTACCCGCACCCCGGCCAGCGTTACGTCGAAGGTCGCGTCCTGCGCCCGTGCCGCACCGGATGCCACGCCGCACACAATCGCCAGCCCCAGCACAGCCCGCAGAACCGCCCGCATGTCTCGAAAACTCCCCTACTGGCCAAACCCCAGATCATGGGGCAAGAGTGAACCACATGCCAAAATCGGATGACAGTCCTGCAACATCAAGCCCCTCCTGATACGCAAAGCCTGGCCGATGCCGTGCGCGGCGGCGAGCGGCGCGGACTGGCGCGGGCCATCACGCTGGTGGAAAGCGCGCGGCCCGACCATCGTTCGCAGGCGCAGGCGTTGCTGGCCACGCTCGGCACCGCGCGGCAGGCGCTGCGGATCGGGCTTTCCGGCACCCCGGGGGTGGGCAAATCGACGTTCATCGAGGCGTTCGGGCTGATGCTGACCGCGCAGGGGCTGCGGGTCGCCGTGTTGGCGGTGGACCCGTCGTCGGCCCGGTCGGGAGGCTCGATCCTGGGCGACAAGACCCGGATGGAGCGGCTTAGCCGCGACCCGCGCGCCTTCATCCGCCCTTCGCCCAGCCGGACGCAACTGGGCGGCGTGGCGCGGCGCACGCGCGAGGCGGTCGCCCTGTGCGAGGCGGCCGGGTTCGATGTGGTGTTGATCGAGACGGTGGGTGTGGGGCAGTCGGAAACGGTGGTGGCCGAGCTGTGCGACATCTTCTTGCTGCTGCTGGCTCCGGCGGGTGGGGACGAATTGCAGGGCGTCAAGCGTGGCATCATGGAAATGGCCGACCTGATCGTGGTCAACAAGGCGGATGGCGATCTGAAACCGGCGGCGCTGCGGACCTGCGCCGACTATGCGGGGGCGCTGCACTTGCTGCGTCGCCGCCCGCAAGACCCGCCGGGCTATCCCAGGGCGATGACGGCGTCGGCGCTGGACGGCAGCGGATTGGCCGACGTGTGGTCGGAAACGCGCCACCTCGCCGAGTGGCGGCGCGCGCACGGACACTGGGCACAGCGCCGGGCACAGCAGGCCCGCCACTGGTTTGCCGAAGAGGTGCGGCATGGCCTGCTTGCCGCCTTGATGGTCGACCCTGCCCGATCCCTGATGACCGATCTCGGCGATGCCGTCGCGGCAGGCACCCTGACGCCCGAGACGGCAGCGGCCCAGATGTTGCGCCGCCTGTCGGCCTGACGCCGCCCACCCGGATTCCGCCTGTCATAAAACTGTCTGTGGCCGCCGGGCTGTGCGGCATGGCAGTGTCGGCCCGACCTCTTTCAACCGGAGACTTCCAAATGACCCAGTCTGACAAAGCCCGCGCCTTTACCGCGATGCACACGCCCGGCGCGCCCGTCGTGTTGTTCAACGTCTGGGACGCGGGCGGGGCGATCGTGCTGGAAAAGGCGGGTGCTCCGGCAATCGCGACCGGCAGCCACGGCGTCGCCGAGGCGATGGGCTATACCGACGGCGAGGATATCCCGCTGGACGAGGTGTTGTATGTGGCGCGCCGGGTGACCTCGTCGGTGTCGGTGCCGGTGACGGTTGACTTCGAGGGCGCCTATGCGCTGGACCCGGCCGGCGTGACGGCCAACGTCACGAAACTGATCGAGGCGGGGGCCATCGGTCTGAACTTCGAGGATCAGGTAATCGGCACCAAGACGCTGCACCCGATCGAGACACAGTCGGCGCGAATCGCCGCCATTCATGCCGCAGGGGTCGCGACCGGCGTGCCGCTGTTCATCAACGCCCGGACCGACCTGTTCCTCAAGGCCAAGCCCGACCAGCACGCCGACCTGATGCCCGAGGCGCTGGCCCGCGCCGCCGCCTATGCCGCAGCCGGGGCCTCGGGGTTCTTCGTCCCCGGTCTGGTCGACCCCGATCTGATCGCGGCCATCGTCAAGGGCACACCGCTGCCGGTCAATGCCATCGCGAGCCCCGCGCAGCAGCCCGCCGCCGTTCTGGCAAGCCTCGGCGTCGCCCGGATCAGCCACGGCCCGTTCCCGTGGAACAACGCCATGGCGGCCTTCGTCGAGGGCTGGAAGGCCGCGACGGCGCATCAGGCCTGAAGGATCAGGAAACCGCGGCCGTGGGCATAGTCCACGCTTGACGCCCCACGGCTTTGCCCTTAAAGCCCACAAATCAAATTCGGGTGCCGCCTTGCGGGCGGTCATTCTTTCGTTTTCTGAAATGCAAGGATCACGACCATGTCGCGCGTCTGCGAACTTACCGGCAAAGGGCCGATGTCTGGCAACAAGGTCAGCCACGCCAATAACAAGACCCGTCGGCGGTTCCTGCCGAACCTGAACGTCGTGAGCCTGATTTCGGACTCGCTGGGTCAGACCTTCAAACTGCGGATTTCCGCCGCCGCGCTGCGGTCGGTCGATCACCGCGGCGGGCTCGACGCCTATCTGGCCAAGGCCAAGGACGACGAGCTGTCGGTCGACGCGCAGCGGATCAAGAAAGAGATTGCCAAGAAGGCTCAGGTTTCGGCCTGATTTCTTTTCGGTTCTAGGCAAAAGGTCCCGGCCGTCGCGCGGTCGGGGCCTTTTGGTTTGTGCGTATCTGTCCACTTGGCGTGCTGCCCGCGGCGGGATAAAAGATTTCATGACCTTGCCGATCCGCCTGTTCCTGATCTTCGTGATGATCGCCGCATCGGTCCTGATGGCCCCGATGCGCGGCAATATGGCAGGCCTGACGCAGATCGAGATCTGCGCGGATGGCGCGGCTGCGATGCTGATGGTCGATGCGCGCGGCAACCCGGTGGACGCGCAACACCCCTGCCCGGACTGTCTGGCCTGTCAGGCGACCGGTCCTGCCGAAACCGCCGGGGCATTGCACTTCGCCGCCGTGATTCTGTCGGTGACCCGTCCGATGCCGCCTGTGGTGGATGCGGCCGGGCTGACGCAAATCCCCGCCACGGCACGCGATCCCCCCCTGCCGGTCTGAACGGACGCTTTCCCTTCCGACCAACCGACAGGATGAACTTCCATGACGATCAAGACTTTTCTGGTGGCCACCGCTGCCACTCTGTGCCTGACCTTGCCTGCGGCCGCCCATGATGGCGTGCACATCAACGACGCCTATGCCCGCGCCTCCGCGGCGTCGGGGGCGGTGTTCTTCGTGATCGAGAATCACCAGACCGACGACGATCGCCTGATCGCAGCCTCGGCCGAGGCCGTCGCCGAGAAGGTGGAACTGCACACCCACAGCCAGGACGCCAATGGCGTGATGCAGATGAAGCCGGTGCCCGAAGGCTTCGTGGTGCCCGGCAATGGCGAGCATGCGCTGGCACGCGGCGGGGATCATGTGATGATGATGGGACTGAAGGCGCCATTGAACACCGGCGACACGATCAGCCTGACCCTGACGTTCGAACGCGCCGGGGTGGTGACGGTCGAGGTTCCGGTCGACAATGACCGCAAGCCCGCGGCGACAGGCGGAATGGATCATTCCGGCCACACGACGCCCGCGCCCACCAACTGACGCGCGACGGCCCCGCGCGAGGATGCGCGCGGCCCGACAACAAAGGCAGCCCCCATGTTTCGTCCGATCACTCTGCCCGATGCGCTGACACCCGACGAATGCGCGCAGATCATCGCGCTGGCAGCGGCATCGCAGATGTCGGACGCCGGTCTGGTCCGGGCAAAGTCGCACGACATCCGGCGGGCGGACCTCGCCTGGCTGGAAGACATCCGCGAGGCCGACTGGGTGATGGACCGCATGGTGCGGCTGGTGGCGCAGGCCAACCGCGACGGATTTGGATTTGATCTGGATGACTTTGCCGAATCGGCGCAGGTCGCCCGCTATGGGGCAGACCGGTTGGGGCATTTCGACTGGCACGCCGACATCGGGGCGGGACCGCTTGCAGCGCGCCGAAAGCTGACCGTCGTCGTGCAATTGTCGGACCCCGCCGCCTATCAGGGTGGCATGCTGGAGGTGCGGGCGGACAGCAACGTGGCGGTCGCGGAAACGGCACAGGGGACGGCGACGGTGTTTCCCAGTTTCGTGCTGCACCGGGTGACGCCGGTGACGATCGGCACGCGCTGGTCGCTGACGCTGTGGGCGCATGGGCCGGCGTTTCGGTAACCAGCGAACCTTTTGCCGGCGGGGGGCAGCCCCCCGCACCCTCCGGAATATCTGAGCAAAGAAGAAGGGTGTCACCGACTCACTGGAAGATCGGTGCGCTTCGGACTAGAATGTTCTTCTATTGTTCTGGTCACCCCATGCCCTTCGTCGAACTTTCCGCCTTGTCGAATTTTACCTTTCTCGTCGGGGCCTCGCACCCCGAGGAGTATATGGCGCGTGCCGCCGAACTGGGCCTGACTGCGCTGGCGATCGCCGACGAGAATTCGGTGGCGGGAATCGTGCGGGCGCATACCCATGCGCGGGAACTGGCGCGCGGGCCGACAGGAGACGGGGACGGGCCACGCATCCGCCTGATCCCGGCGGCGCGGCTGGTGCTGAATTCGGGGTTTACCGTCACGGCGCTGCCGGAGGATCGGGCGGGGTGGGGGCGGCTTTGCCGGCTTTTGACGCTGGGACGGCGCAGGGCGGTGAAGGGGACCTGCGATCTGACGGTGGACGATCTGGTGGAGTGGGGCGCGGGCAACGCGCTGCTGATCCATCCGGCCACCGCGGGCGGCACCGGGTGGGGCACGCAGGCAGAGCGGCTGATCGCGGCCTTTCCCGACCAGTGCCATCTGCTGATGGCCCCGCGGTATGACGGGCAGGATGCGTCGCGGTTCGGACGCCTGTCGCGGCTGGCGGATCGGCTGGGAATTGCCACGGTCGCCTCGGGACTGCCGACGATGCACCACGGCGCGCGGCGCAAGTTGGCCGATGTGCTGACCGCGATCAGGCTGGGGGTGCGGGTCGATGCGCTGGGGCACGCCGCCAGCCCGCATGCCGAGCGGCGGCTGCGGTCCGAGGCCGAGATGTGCCGGGTGTTTCGCGGGCACGAGGCGGCGGTCGAACGGGCGGGCGCGCTGGCAGACAGCCTGCGGTTTTCGCTGGACGAGTTGCGGTATGAATACCCGTCCGAGGTGACGGGCGGCGAAACGGCGGCGGGGCGGCTGGCCCGGCTGGCGTGGGCGGGGCTCGACTGGCGCTATCCCGAGGGCGCGCCTACCCATGTGCGCGCGCAGGTGGTGCACGAACTCGATCTGATCGGAAAGCTGCGCTACGAGCCTTATTTCCTGACAGTGCATGACATCGTGGCCTTTGCGCGGGACCGGGGAATCCTTTGCCAGGGGCGCGGCTCGGCGGCCAATTCGGTGGTGTGTTATGCGCTGGGGGTCACGTCGGTCAGCCCGGAGATCGGGACGATGGTGTTCGAACGCTTTGTCAGCGAGGCGCGCAACGAGCCGCCCGACATCGACGTGGATTTCGAACACGAGCGGCGCGAGGAGGTGATCCAGCACATCTACGACCGCTATGGCCGGCACCGCGCGGGGCTATGTGCCACGGTGATCCATTATCGCGGCAAGCGGGCGGTGCGCGAAGTGGGCCGCGCGATGGGTCTGACCGAGGATACCCTGTCGGCGATGTCATCCCAGATCTGGGGCTGGGGCGGGCCGGGGGGTGTCACGGACCAGCGGCTGGCCGAGATCGGGCTCGACCCCGCCGACAAGCGGCTGCGCCAGACGATGGATCTGATCGACGAGATTCAGGGCTTTCCCCGCCACCTGAGCCAGCATGTCGGCGGGTTCATCATCACCGAAGGCCGTCTTGACGAACTGGTGCCGATCGAGAACGCCACGATGGAGGATCGCACCGTCATCTGCTGGGACAAGGACGACATCGACGCGCTCGGCATCCTGAAGGTCGATATTCTGGCGCTGGGAATGCTGTCGTGCATCCGCAAGGGCTTCGATCTTTTGGAAAAACACCACCAAGTGCACTACAGCCTCGCCACCCTGCCGCCCGAAGACCCGGCGACCTATGACATGCTGTGCCGCGCCGACAGCCTGGGGGTGTTTCAGGTCGAATCCCGCGCGCAGATGAACTTTCTGCCCCGGATGAAGCCGCGCGCCTTCTATGATCTGGTAATTCAGGTGGCGATCATCCGCCCCGGGCCTATTCAGGGCGACATGGTGCATCCCTACCTGCGCCGCCGCAACGGACAGGAGCAGGTCAGCTTCCCGTCCGACGCGTTGGGCCGGGTGCTGGGCAAGACGCTGGGCGTGCCGCTGTTTCAGGAACAGGCCATGCAGATCGCGATCATCGGCGCGGGCTTCACGCCGCTGGAGGCGGACCGGCTGCGCCGCGCGCTGGCCACGTTCAAGAAGCACGGCAACGTCACGGCCCTGAAAGAGCGGTTTCTGGCGGGAATGGCGGCGAACGGGTACGACGACGACTTTGCCGCGCGGTGTTTTTCGCAGATCGAGGGGTTTGGGAGTTACGGCTTTCCCGAAAGCCATGCCGCCAGTTTCGCGCTGCTGGTCTATGCCAGTGCCTGGATCAAGCGGCACCATCCGGGGATCTTCGCCTGTGCGCTGCTGAACAGCCAGCCGATGGGGTTCTATGCGCCCGCGCAGATCGTGCGGGATGCGAGGCAGCACGGGGTGGTGGTGCTGCCGCCCTGCATCAACCGCAGCCAGTGGGACACCGTCATGGAAGAGCTGGAGGGTCGGCTGGCACTGCGGCTGGGGTTTCGCCAGATCAAGGGGTTGGCCGAGGAAGAGGCGCTGTGGATCGTGGCGGCGCGGGGCAACGGCTTTCTGTCGGTCGAGGATGTGTGGCGCCGCGCGGGGGTGGCGCCCGCCACGGTGACGCGGTTGGCCGAAGCGGACGTGTTCGGGTCGTTGGGGCTGGCGCGCCGGGATGCCTTGTGGGCGGCGCGGGCGCTGGCAGGGGGGCCCGAGCTGCCCTTGTTCGCCGGCGACATGGACGGCGAGGCGATTGTCGAGCCTGCCGTGCGGTTTCGCGAGATGAGCGAAGGCGAGGCCGTGGTGGAGGACTACGTCTCGATGCGGCTGACGCTGCGCAGTCATCCCATGGCGCTGTTGCGAGGCGTGCTGACGCCGGCGGCGGCGGGGCCGCGGTAAGATCGGGGGTGCAGGGTCAGCCGAGGTCGGGCGTTCCGGTCAGCCAGGCAAAGCCGTTGGGGGGGAGCGTCAGCGTATCGTCAGTCAGCGAGGCGTTTGCCGGGCCGGTGAGCGCGGTGGAAGGGGCGGCCAGGGTGACGGCGGCGGGAGAAAGGTTGAAGACGCAGGTGACCTCGGAGCCGCGTTTGAACGCAAGCAGCGGTTCGGACAGGTCGAGAAAACGGGTGGCGCCGGTGGTCATGGCCGGGGTGGCGCGGCGGAAGGCCAGCATCTGGCGATAGAATTCGAGAACGGAGTCCGGGTCGCCAAGCTGGGCGGCAACGTTGCGGGCCGCCTGTGCGGGCTTGACCGGCAGCCAGGGTTTGACGGTCGAAAAGCCCGCATTGGCGCTGTCATCCCAGACCATCGGGGTGCGGGTGTTGTCGCGGCCAATCGGTTCGGGCCAGAAGGCGATGCCCTGCGGGTCCGTCAGGTCTTCGAAGTCCAGCTGGGTATCCGTCTGCCCCAGCTCTTCGCCCTGCCAGAGGCAGATCGACCCCTGAAGGCTGAGCAGCAGCGCACCGGCCTGTTTGGCGAGCGCATCCTGCGACGCGCCGTGCTTGGCCCATCGGGTGGCATGGCGCACCACATCGTGGTTCGAGAACGCCCACATCGGCCAGCCATCCGGCGCACCCGAAAAGAACTCCTGGATCTTCGAGCGGAAGAAGGCGGCGGTGTAGTCGTAGCCCATCATCTCGAACGAATAGCATTGGTGCAGGCGACCCGGCGCGGTGTACTCGCCCATCATCCGGATCGCATGGTGGTTCTCGCCCATCTCGCCCACGGTCGCCCGCCCGTCGTATTCGTCCATCAGGGCGCGGATGCGTTCGATCCAGGCGATGTTCTCGGGCTGGTTCTTCGAAAACAGATGGTACTGCATCATATAGGGGTTCGCCTCGGCCTGCGCCTTGACGCGGAAATCGGCGGCGTCATCGCGCAACAGGCGGTCGTGGAAGAAATAGTTGACCGTATCGAACCGGAACCCGTCCACCCCGCGCAGCAGCCAGAACCGCATGTTCTCGATCATCCAGTCCTGCACCGCCGGATTGTGATAGTTGAAGTCCGGCTGCTGGGTCAGGAAGTTGTGGAAATAATACTGCTTGCGCCGGGCATCCCATTGCCAGGCCGGGCCGCCGAACACCGACAGCCAGTTGTTGGGCGGCCTACCGTCGGGGCGGGAGTCGGCCCAGACGAACCAATCGGCCTTCGGATTGTCCCGGCTGGCGCGGCTTTCCTTGAAGGCCGGGTGCTGGTCGGAGCAATGCGACAGTACCTGGTCGATGATGACCTTCAAGCCAAGCTCGTGGGCGCGCGCCACCAGCGCGTCGAAATCGGCCAGGCTGCCGAACACCGGATCGATGTCAGTGTAATCCGACACGTCATAGCCCATGTCGAGCATCGGCGACGCAAACACCGGCGACAGCCAGACTGCATCGACACCCAGATCGGCCAGATACGGCAGGCGGCGGGTAATGCCTGCCAGATCGCCCACCCCATCGGCGTTGTCGTCCTGAAACGACCGGGGATAGACCTGATAGGTCACCGATCCGCGCCACCACTCGTTCATGCCTGCCCCCGTATGTTTGTCGGCAGCATACGGGGCAGCGGGGCAGAGGTGTAGAGGTTTGACGCGTCCCGGTCGCGACGCGGGCCGGAGTGTTGCCCTGCATCGTGGGCCGCTACGGTTTGGGGGAAAAGGGTGGCGAGAGAAAGGTGCGAGGTTTCCCCCATTCGTTGCTATCGAAGGGAGGGGAGGGTCTTTCGGTCATCGCGGTCGCGCATGGCAGGCATTTCCAGAAACCATTTGACGCCCCAGTCCCGCCGCCGCAGGTTGCGCTTCTGCCCCAAGGAGCGCGCGATGACCAAGGCCCCGCTGTTCACCCCGGTTTTGATCGCGGGTTGCGTGATCCTGATGCTGGGCTTTTCCATCCGCGCCAGTTTCGGAGTGTTCCAGATCCCGATCGCCGAGGAATTCGGCTGGCTGCGCGCCGATTTCTCGATGGCGATCGCGATCCAGAACCTGGCCTGGGGCATCGGGCAGCCGTTCTTCGGGGCGATTGCCGAGCGGTTCGGCGACCGCAAGGCGATCGTGGCGGGCGCCCTGCTGTATGCGGCAGGGCTGATCCTGTCGAGCTTTGCGGTGACGCCCGGTCAGCACTGGCTGCTGGAGATCCTGGTGGGCTTCGGCATCGCGGGAACCGGGTTCGGGGTGATCCTCGCCATCGTGGGCCGGGCGGCGAGCCCCGAGAATCGCAGCATCGCGTTGGGCATTGCGACGGCTGCCGGGTCGGCCGGACAGGTGTTCGGCGCGCCGGTGGCCGAGGCGCTGCTGCAGGTGATGCCGTGGCAACAGGTGTTCGTGATCTTTGCCGGGGTCATCCTGTGCAGCCTTTTTGCGCTGCCGTTCATCCGATCGCCCAAGGTCGCCACGCGGCAAGAACTGGAAGAATCGCTGGGCACCGTGCTGAAACGCGCCTTCAGCGACCCGTCCTATGTGCTGATCTTCCTCGGCTTCTTTTCGTGCGGCTATCAGCTGGGCTTCATCACGGCGCATTTTCCGGCCTTCGTGACCGAGATGTGTGGTGCGATCGATCCGGGCGGGATGCTGGCGGGGTTGGGAATTTCGACGACTTCGGCGCTGGGGGCGATCTCGATCTCGGTGATCGGTCTTGCGAACATCGCGGGGTCGATCACGGCGGGGTGGCTGGGCAAGACCTATACCAAGAAGTATCTGCTGGCAGGGATCTACACCGGACGCACCATTGCCGCCGCGCTGTTCATCTTGTTGCCGATGACGCCCGCAACGGTGCTGCTGTTTTCGCTGGTGATGGGTGCGCTGTGGCTGGCGACGGTGCCGCTGACCAGCGGGCTCGTCGCGCATATCTATGGGCTGAAGTATATGGGGACGCTTTATGGCTTTGTGTTCCTGAGCCACCAGCTGGGGTCGTTCATGGGCGTCTGGCTGGGCGGAATGCTGTATGACGTGACCGGAAACTACACGACGGTGTGGTGGATCGGCGTCGGCGTCGGGGCGTTTTCGGCCATCGTGCATCTGCCGATCCGGGAAAAGCCCTGGGCGGCGGCGCAGGCGGCGTAAGGGTTTTCGTCGGGCGCGGTGTGGCGTAGAAGCGGGTCATGGACCCGGATGTCATCGCCCCTAATCTGAAGCGCCGGCTGTCGGGCGTCACCGCTACGGTCGTGCGGTTGATCCCGATTCAGGCCCGGCAGATGGCCGTCGTGGCGACCGGCCCGGGGCTGCCGGCCGGGGTGCCGCATCTGGCGTTGTGGCGGGTGGCGGTCCTGTCACGGAATCGCTGGCGGGTCTGGCACGCGCGGCGCAATTCAGAGATGGTTCTTGGGCTTTTGCTGCGGTTCGGATTGGGGCGGCGGTTCAGGCTGCTGTTCACCTCGGCGGCGCAGCGGGATCACAAGGCGTTCACCAAGTGGTTGATCGCGCGGATGGATGGGGTGATTGCCACCAGCGCAAAGGCCGCGTCGTATCTGCAGCGTCCGGCCACGGTGGTCATGCACGGGGTGGACACGGCGGTGTTCGCACCAGTGCCCGACCGGGCCGCCTTGCGGGCGGAACTCGAGTTGCCGGATGGGGTGATCGTCGGCTGTTTCGGGCGGGTGCGGGCACAGAAAGGCGTCGATCTGCTGGTCGGCGCGGCGCTCGACTTGCTGCCGTCGCGACCGCGGGTCAGCGTGATCTTTACCGGGTTGGTCACGCAGGACAACGCGGCGTTCCACGCCGGGCTGGTCGCACGGATCGCGGCAGCGGGTCTGTCCGACCGCGTCCGGTTTCTGGGTGAGCTGCCGTGGGCGCAGGTCGTGCGGCACTATCAGGCGCTGGACCTGTTCTGTGCCCCCGCCCGGTGGGAGGGGTTCGGCCTGACCCCGCTGGAGGCCATGGCCTGCGGCGTGCCGGTGGTGGCGGCCGATGTCGGGGCGTTCGACCAACTCATACCGCCGGAAGCGGGCTCAATGGTGCTGCCCGGGGACCAGGCCGCCCTGACAGAGGCGCTGCGCGGTTGGCTCGACGATCCGGCGCGGCGGACGGCGGGCGGGGTCGCGGCGCGGTCGCATGTGCTGGCGCGGCACCGCATCGAGGCCGAGGCGGACGCGATCTGCGCGGTCTATCGGCAGATGCTGTCGTGACCCGGTTCGGGTTTTACCTCGCGCGAACGCTGCGGCGCGAGGCGGTGCTGGCGGCCATGGGATTGCCGCTGACGCACGTTCTGGCACGGCTGACCGGGCGGGTGGCGCTGGTCGGCAATGCGCGTAGTCTTGCCGCGCGCGACTATGGCGCCGAAATCGACGGCGCAGATCTGGTGGTGCGGATCAACCGCGCGCCGATGCCACATGCGGTCAGTCACGGAACGCGCACGGATGTGCTGGCGCTGGCGGTGGGCATCGATACTGCGGCCTTGACCGCGCTGGATCCGGCCCTGACGATGTGGATGTCGCACAAGCGCAAGCGGTTGCCGTGGCATGTGGCCAACCGCGCGGGGTTTGCCCTGCCGCCTGTCGCGGGCTTCGCACGACTGCGACGACAGCTTGGGTCGCCGCCGACGACGGGTTTGCTGATGATCAACCTTCTGTCGCAAAGCCCGGCCACCCGGATCACGCTCTACGGGTTTGATTTCTTTGCCAGCCAATCGCTCACCGGCAGCCGGAAGGCGGCGCAGGTCCCGCATAATTTCGCCTCCGAACGCGGGTTCGTCGAGGCGCTGATGTCACGCGACCCCCGGTTCATCTTGCGTCGGTGACCCAAGGGCGGTAAGCGGGCCCGTCTTGCAGACAGGAGTCCGACATGGGTTACAAGGTCGTCGTCGCAGGGGCCACGGGCAACGTGGGCCGCGAAATGCTGAACATCCTCGCCGAGCGGGAATTCCCGGTGGACGAGATCGTCGCACTGGCCAGCCGCAAATCGCTGGGTACCGAGATCAGCTTTGGCGACAAGACCCTGAAAACCCGCGATCTGGACACCTTCGATTTCCACGGCTGGGACATCGCCCTGTTCGCCGTGGGCTCCGAAGCGACAAAGGTCTACGCACCCCGCGCGGCGGCGGCCGGCTGCGTGGTGATCGACAACTCCAGCCTCTACCGCTACGACCCCGCGATCCCGCTGATCGTGCCCGAGGTCAACGCCGACGAGATCGTGCACTACAAGAACAAGATGATCATCGCGAACCCCAACTGCTCGACTGCGCAGATGGTGGTGGCGCTGAAGCCGCTGCACGACCGCGCGCGCATCAAGCGGGTGGTGGTTTCGACCTATCAGTCGGTGTCGGGTGCCGGCAAAGAGGGGATCGACGAGTTGTGGAACCAGACCAAGGGCATCTACGTGCCGGGTCAGGAGGTTGCGCCGAAGAAGTTTCAAAAGCAGATCGCCTTCAACGTGATCCCGCAGATCGACGTCTTCCTGGATGACGGATCGACCAAGGAAGAGTGGAAGATGGTCGCCGAGACCAAGAAGATCCTCGACAAGTCGATCAAGGTCACCGCGACCTGTGTGCGCGTTCCGGTCTTCGTCGGCCATTCAGAGTCGATCAACATCGAGTTCGAAGAGTTTCTGGACGAACACGAAGCGCGCGACATCCTGCGCGAGGCGCCGGGCGTCATGGTGATCGACAAGCGCGAACCCGGTGGCTACATCACCCCCATCGAATGCGTCGGCGACTATGCGACCTACATCAGCCGCATCCGGCAGGACAGCACGATCGACAACGGGATCAACCTGTGGTGCGTCAGCGACAACCTGCGCAAGGGCGCCGCGCTGAACGCGGTGCAGATCGCCGAAGTGCTGGGCAACCGGTGCCTGAAAAAGGGCTGAGGTCGGCCTGATCTCTTACCTTACCAGCGGCGGGCCGTGCCATCGGCCCGCCGTTTGCCTGCCTCGGGCAGAGATCGAGGACACTGGCTGACCAAAAAGCCCTCACTCGCATCGTTTCACCCGCTGGAGTTGTGATCAGAACAGAACAATCTTGGCGTCAACCCGCGCATTGTTTGCACACAAGCAATCAAATCGCCCACATCACGTAACCCGCGCATTTCGCTGCTTTCTTTCGTCTTTTTTTAGCCACGCCCGAAACTTCCCCAAGCGTTGCCCGTATCAAACACAGATTGCGCGTAACAACCACAGGGAGATAACCATGAAGTCCACGATTGAGTTCTTTGCGACCCGCGCATCCAAGGATGCCGCCGCCAATTCCCCCAAAACGCCCGCGCGCCAGTCCACGACACGCGACGAGATGACAGCCCTTTTCGCAACCGATCTGTACGGCCAACGCAAGTTCCGCGTCTGCTCTGCCAGCGCCTGAACTCACGTCAGGGGACCCGGCGTTCCGCCAGACCACCCTCATCTGCGCGGCAAGACTGGCCAGATCAGGACATGCCCGCGTCGGCCAGCGCCTTTTGCAGATCGCGCATTTCCTCGCAGGTGCCGCAAATGGTTTGCAGCGTCGCCAGATTGGCCTTAGCGCTGGCCGCGTCACCCATCTGAACGAACATCTCGCCCTGATACTCCAGCGCGCCCAGATGGTCGGGGTTCAGCTTCAAAGCCTTGGAATACGCCTTCGAGGCTGCCTTGAGATCACCGAGTTTGCGCGACGAAAAGCCAAGAAGGTTCCACGCGTCGGCATTGCGCGGTTCGGCGCGCGTGATGTCTTGCAGCATCGCCCGCGCTTCGGTGTAGTTCTGACTGTCGATCAGGCTTTTGGCGTCGGCATAGGTCGCAACGGTTGCAGTCTGCGACGACCCGTCCTCGGTCCCCTCCGCCAAAGCAGGAAGGCCGAAGAGCACGGCAAGGGAAATGAGCGTGGTCACAGAAAATTGGCTGAGCGATGTCATGATGATCTCCTTTGACAAAACCCGATACCACGTAGGCCGTCCCCACCGCCGTCAAGCCTGCGTGATGCTAAATCAAACCGGCGCCGGTCAGCACCTGACGCACGGATTGCGCCGTCTTGGCGACGATCTCCTGCAACTCGGCGTCGGTCGCATTGTAGGGAGGGGCGAGGATCACGATATCGCCACTGGCCCCGTCCACATTGCCGCCGACCGGATAGCAGATCAGGCCGTTTTCCATGGCCTGTGCGCGGATTCTTAAAAACAGTTGCAACCCCGGATCGAAGGGCCGCTTGCTGTCGCGGTCCGCGACCAGTTCCAGCGCGATGAAATGCCCCCGGCCCCGGATATCGCCAACCGCCTCGACATCCTGCAGCGCATCGGTGAGCCATCGCTTGAGCCGCGATTCGTTTGCCATCACCCGTGCCACCAACCCGTCGCGCGCCACGATTCTTTGCACCGCCACGCCCGCGGCGCAAGCGGCTGTGTGGCCGGTAAAGGTATGCCCGGTCTGAAACGCCCCGTGCGCCCGGTGCAGGGCCTGATGAACAGAAGCCGTGCAAATGGCGACGCCCAGCGGCTGATAGCCCCCAGCCAATCCCTTGGCGACCGCAAGGATGTCCGGCTCCACCCCGTCGCGTTCCAGCGAGCGCCACGGGCCGCACCGCCCGGCACCGCACATCACCTCGTCGGCGATCATCAGGATGCCGTGCCGGGTGCAAATCTCGCGGACGGCCTTTGCATAACCGTCGGGCGCGGGGACACATCCCCCGGCGGCACCCACCACGGGTTCGAAGATGAAGGCGGCGATGGTTTCGGCACCCTCGCGCAGGATCGTCGCTTCGAGTTCGGCCGCACATGCAGCACCTGCCGTTTCGGCGGTCGCACCGGGGATCGGGCGATAGACGTTGGCGGCAGATACCTTGACCGACGGAATGAATGCCCCTTCGAAGGCCGCGGTGCGCTCGGCAAATCCCGACACGCCCAGCGCACCCAACGTGTTGCCGTGCCACGACCGCTGGCGCGAGATGAACCGGCGGCGGGATGTCTGGCCGATGGCGGTCTGGTATTGCAGCGCGATCTTCAGGCAACTTTCGACCGCTTCCGATCCGCCGGTGACAAAGATCATCTCGCGCAGGGTCCCGCCGCACAGCGTGCGGATGATTTCGGTCAACTCCTCCAGCGCATCGGTGGTGAAGTTATAGCGATAGCCGTGGGCTATCTGCTCAAGTTGCGCGGTGATCGCCGCGTTGACCTCGGCATGTGCGTGGCCAAGACAATAGACCGCCGGACCTCCCGATCCGTCGATGTATTGCTTGCCGGTCGCGTCATAAAGATAGCTGCCCTGCCCGCGCACGACTTTGGGAAGCTGGTCGGTGGCCTGTATGCTGGGGGTCCGGACGGGCATCGCGACATCTCGTTGTTCGGGTTCAGCATGGTTGCCGCCCCCGTGCTTGTCAAACCGGCGGGCGCTTCCACCGATCGAGCCATTCCACCCGGTCGCAATCGGCGAACCTGGCCAGCCGGTCGACTTCCGCGGCAAGTTTTTGCATCCGCTGCACACCCAGGGCGACGCCGCGTTCCGGCCAGACGGCCCGCACCCGAAGGGCCGCCGCGTCGCGGTGCGCCTTGACATCGACCCGCGCGATTAGGCGGGACCCTTCCAGCACGGGAAACACGTAGTAACCCCAGACGCGCTTTGGTTCGGGCACGAACACCTCGATCCGATAAAAGAATCCGAACAGAAAGTCGGCACGGTCGCGGTCGCGCAGCGCCGGATCGAAGGGCGACAGGATGCGCAGCCGGCTGGAGGGTTCGGGCGCTGCCGCGGCAAATTCCATGACATCCGGTCGGGCCAGGGCGCGGCGGCGCTGACCGCTGGCACCTTCGACCTCGATCAGGATCAATTGCCCGGCAGCCAGCGCGGCGTTGCACCAATCGCGGGCCTCGGCCGGCGTCACTGCCTTCCAGTAGGCCGCGATATCGCCCGGAGTGGCAAAACCCAAGTGGTCGAACGCACTGTTGCAGGCCCAATCGATCATGTCCTCCTCTGCCGGTGCGGGAAGCAGGTGCATCTCGGGAATGACCCGTTCGGTCAGGTCGTACACCTTCTGAAAGCCATCGCGCCGGGTGATCGACAGCTTGCCGGTGCGCCACAGCCATTCCAGCGCGGTCTTTGACGGATGCCAGTCCCACCAGCCGCCCTTGCCACGCACTTCGCCCTGCCCCACGTCGGTGGTCGTGACTGGTCCGTGATCCGCGATCCGGCGCAGGATGGCGTCGAATTGCTGCGTATAGCCATCCCGAAACCAGGACTTCCAGTTGGCCTCCAGCCGCACGGCGTCGCGCGCAAACCGGTGATGCCAGTGCCGAAACAGATCAACCGGCAGGATCGAGGCGTCGTGCGTCCAGTGCTCGAACAGGTGCCGGTCGCGCTCTAGCAAGGGTTTCAACGCCGCCGGTCGGTAGGATTGCCGGCGCGACCACAGGATCATGTGGTGCGCGCGCGCGACCGTATTGATGCTGTCCACCTGCACAAAGCCGATGCGGGCGATCAGATCCGCCAAGGCCTGGCCAGTTGCCGGGCCGGTCGGCGGTTCGGCCAGCGCATGGCGGTGCAGGAACAGGCGACGCGCAGCAGCGTTTGGCAGGGTTGTCACGGTCATGGTCACGCACTAGCAGGCTCGCCGCGCCGGTCAAGCGGGCAGACGGGCCGCACATCAGCCAAAAGGTGAAATGTCCTGCAATGCAACGCCCTGTCTCGTGACCGGGCACGGCAAAAAACGGCAAATCGCCTGCCTTCGGTTTGCAATCCGGGCAAGATGGTTTACCGTTAAACCATACCCTTAAGCCGCAGCGCACAAGGTGCTTTCGCTGGAAAGCCCGGCCCGCAGCGGAACGCCTTTTGCAACGGAGCCGCGCATTGCCCCATGAAACCCCCCTGATTGCCACGATCGTCGCGGGCCTTGGACTGGCCTTCGTGCTTGGCCTTCTGGCGCAGCGGCTGAAACTGCCGATGCTGGCGGGGTATCTGGCTGCGGGGGTGGTGATCGGTCCGTTCACGCCGGGTTACGTGGCCGATCTGGACCTCGCGGCCGAACTGGCCGAACTGGGGGTGATCTTGCTGATGTTCGGGGTCGGCCTGCATTTTTCCGCCAAGGATCTGATGTCGGTCCGCAGAATCGCAATTCCGGGGGCCGTGGTCCAGATCGCCTTGGCGACGCTGGGCGGCATGGGGCTGGGGATCGCGCTGGGATGGACCTGGGGGGCGAGCCTGATCTTCGGGCTGTCGCTGTCGGTCGCGTCTACCGTCGTGCTGTTGCGGGCCTTGCAGGACCGCGATCTGGTGCAGACGCCGCAAGGCAAGATCGCCGTCGGCTGGCTGATCGTCGAGGATCTGGTGATGGTGCTGGCACTGGTGCTGATCCCGCCGGTCGCGGGTCTGCTGGGCGGCGAGTCGGCCCCGCTGGAAGAAGGCGCCGAACAGGTGGCCGAACTGGGCATGGGGCCGATTGCCGCGACGCTGCTGATCACGCTGGTCAAGGTTTCGGCCTTCGTGGCGCTGATGCTGGTGGTGGGACGGCGGGTGATTCCGGCAATCCTGCACCACACCGCCCACACCGGATCGAGAGAGCTGTTCCGGCTGGGCGTGCTGGCCATCGCTTTGGGGGTCGCCTTCGGGTCGTCCTACTTCTTCGGGGTGTCTTTTGCACTGGGCGCGTTCTTTGCCGGCATGGTGATGGCCGGATCGACCCTGTCGCAACAGGCGATGCGCGAAACGCTGCCGTTGCGCGACGCGTTCGCCGTGCTGTTCTTCGTGTCGGTCGGGATGCTGTTCGACCCCTCGGTGCTGATCCGGGCGCCCTTGGCGGTCTTGGCGACGGTCGGGGTGATCGTCGGGGTCAAGATGGTCGCGGCCTACGCCATCACCCGCCTGCTGGGGCATGACAAGGCAACCGCGCTGACAATCTCTGCCAGCCTGTCGCAGATCGGCGAGTTTTCGTTCATCCTGATCAGCATGGGTCTGGCGCTGGAGATCGTGCCGTCGGAAGCCCGCGATCTGGTGGTCGCGGGGGCGATGGTGTCGATCCTGATCAACCCGCTGTTGTTCTATGCGCTGGACCGCTGGGCAGACCGCCAACCGACGGTCACCGAACCGGGCCGCGAGGCTGCCTAAAGGCCGGCTTCGGCTGCGATCTGCCGGGCCGACTTGCGCGCCCGTTCGGTCGCAGATTTCAATTGGCCGCAGGCGGCCATGATGTCTTCACCGCGCGGCGTGCGGATCGGCGACGCGTAGCCAGCGTTGTGGATGATGTCGGCAAAGGCATGAATCCGGTTGCCCGACGACCGTTTGTAGGGCGCGCCCGGCCATTCGTTGAACGGGATCAGGTTGACCTTGGCCGGAATGCCGCGCAGCAACTCGACCAGACGGTAGGCGTCTTCCTTGCTGTCGTTGACGCCCTGCAGCATGACGTATTCGAACGTGATCCGCTCGCTGTTCGACAGGCCGGGATAATCGCGCAGCGCGTCCAGCAGCGTCGCGATGTTCCAGCGCTTGTTGATCGGCACCAGCTGATCGCGCACCGCGTCGGTGGTCGCGTGGAAGCTAACCGCCAGCAGACAGCCGATCTCGGTCGCGGTGCGGGCGATCTCGGGCACCACGCCACTGGTCGACAGGGTGATCCGGCGACGACCGAGCGCGATCCCTTCGCCGTCCATCACGATATTCATCGCGTCGCGGACGTTCTCGAAGTTGTAAAGCGGCTCGCCCATGCCCATCAGCACGATGTTCGACACCAGCCGCGTTTCGTCCTTGGGCGCGCCCTGAACCGGCCATTCGCCCAGATCGTCGCGGGCCAGCATGACCTGCCCCACGATTTCCGCCGCCGTCAGGTTGCGCACCAGTTTCTGCGTGCCGGTGTGGCAGAACGAACAGGTCAGCGTGCAACCGACCTGACTGGAGATGCACAGCGTGCCGCGATCCTCTTCGGGGATATAGACCACCTCGACCTCGTGACCGCCGGCGATGCGGACCAGGTATTTGCGGGTGCCGTCGTTAGAAATCTGGCGCGTGACGACTTCGGGCAGTTCGATCACGAAATTGGCCGCCAGCAGCGCGCGATAGTCCTTGGCGAGGTTTGTCATCGCCGCGAATTCGCGCACACCCCAGTGATAGACCCACTGCCAGACCTGCCCGACCCGCATCTTCGCCTGCTTTTCGGGCGTGCCGGCACCGATCAGGGCATCCCGCATCTGGTTGCGTGTCAATCCGACCAGGTTGGTCGGCCCCCCTTCGGCCAATTTGCGCGGCAGGGTCAGGACGTCCTGGGTGATCGGGGCGGCAAGGTGAGGCGTCGCGGGCATGGCGTCTTCCAGCTGGAGGCAGTCAGAACCTATAGCTCAAACCGCCCCCGAGCGAAAGCGCCCTCCGTCCGTTCAGGACACGCACCGCTTGGCGGCTTCTTCCATCGCCGCCGTGAAGCCGCGCAGGCTGAAGGTGTCCTGCGTCTGGGTGCCCTTGCCCGACCGTGCCGTCAGCACCGCCGTCGTGCCTTTCTTCAGCGCGGCAAGCAGTGTCGCGTCATCGCCGGGGCTTGCGGCCCAGGCCCATTCGCCTTCGGTGAAAAGCTCGTACGTCTGACCGTCGACGGCGACCGACACTGTCGAACCTGCGGCAAACGGGTATCCGCCGGTAAAGGACACTTCACCTTCGGCGCTGCCCGGACGGAACGTGACGAACAACAGGATGTCGCCCCGGCGCACGGAAACGGCCTGGCCATCGCGGGTGTTCACGGTTTCTTTGGGCGGCGAGACGCCCCAGCATTCTTTCGGATCGGCCTCGGTAAAGATGCTCCAGTCGGTGGCGGTGCCGACGATATTGGTTGATTCCTGAGCCGTGGCGGCGCCTGCAGCGACGGCAAACAGGGCTGCGCAGGCGGTGCGCGTCATCCAGCGTGTCATGTGTGTTCAGCCTCCAAGCCGCTCGTGCCTTATCCCTGCCGATCCCAGATTTTGGCGGGCCACCTTGCGGGTGGTCTTTTCCGGTGGCGCGGGCTCTATCACCTCGATATTCCATGGATAACCGAAAAGGGCCATTTGGCGAAAGCCCCTTGGGCATAAAATCGCGCAAGCGTGACGGGCCGAAGGGGACAGACGCAACGGAGGGAGAGATCGAGGATGACAGCGGTTCCGATGGTAGAATTGTGGCGCGGTGGCATGCTGGAAAGCCGCCATCTGGGCCATGCCGTGATCTGCGACGATGCGGGACATGTCGTGCAGGCCTGGGGGGATCCCGGTGCCGTGATCTTTCCGCGGTCGGCCTGCAAGATGGTGCAGGCGCTGCCCCTGATCGAAAGCGGCGCGGCGGATGCCTATGGCCTGACCGAACGGCAGGTCGCGTTTGCCTGCGCCAGCCACATGGGTGCGGCGTTGCACCGGCAGGCGGCGGCGGATTGGTTGACGGGTCTGGGCCTGGGCGAGGCCGATCTGCGCTGCGGCTCGCACGAGCCCTCTGACAAGGCCGAACGGGCGAGGCTGGCGGTGGATCACGAGGCGCCCTGCCAGCTGCACAACAACTGTTCGGGCAAACATTCCGGCTTTCTCACGATGAACAAGCATCTCAAGGGCGGTTCTGAATACACCGAGATCGACCACCCGCTGCAGCGCGCGATCCGGACGGCTTTCGAAGAGTCGACAGGCGAGGACAGCCCCGGTTGGGGCATCGACGGCTGTTCGGCCCCGAACTTTGCCACGTCGGTGACGGGCCTGGCCCGCGCGATGGGGCGGTTCGCCGGCGCGAGCGACAGCGGTGACCGACGCAGCCGCGCGATGCACCGGCTGACCCGCGCAATGGCCGACTATCCCGAGATGATCTCGGGCGAGGGCGGCACCTGCACCGAACTGATGCGGGCGATGGGCGGGCGCGTGACGCTGAAAGGGGGCGCGGAGGGCGTCTACATCGCCATCCTGCCCGAACAGCGGCGCGGCGTGGCTTTGAAGATCGTCGACGGGTCGGATCGCGGCAAGGATGCGGCGATCACGGCCCTGCTGATCTGGCTCGGCGTGCTTGATCCGGCGCACCCCGCGGCGCAGCGCTGGCTGACCGGGCCGCAACGCAACTGGCGTGGACTGGAAGCAGCCCGGCTGCAGACGTCGGACGGGTTTCCGGCGTGACAGAGCCCCCGCCTTGCAGCGGGGGACCCGGACACGGCGTTTCGCAAAAAGATCCGGAGACACGGACCGAGTGGGGGCAAATGGCCCGCATCACCGGTTGCACTTGTTACTGAAGGCAGGGTGCCAGCCAAGAAAGGCGGCGACGGGACCGGGCCGCGGCAGTTTCACGGTGATGATGCGGCGCGGGACGGTCGGGGTTGATTTGTGACCCGCTGCGGGTAAGCTGTAGGGATGACGGTTCAGACAACGACCCCCTTTCCGCCACCCGACCTGCAAGCCGAACAGGTAAGCTTCGATCGGCGCGAACTCGGGCTGATCCTCAGGCTTTATGGCCAGATGGTCGCGGCCGGTGAATGGCGCGACTACGGCATCTCCCTGCTGCGCGAGGTGGCGGTGTTTTCGGTGTTTCGCCGCACGGCCGAATTTCCGCTTTACCGGATCGAAAAGCGTCCCAGGCTGCGCAGCCGTCAGGGCATGTATGCCGTGCTGGGAATGGATGGCCAGATCCTGCGGCGCGGGCATGATCTGGATGCCGTGCTGCGCGTGCTGGAACGCAAGCTGATCCGTCCGGTGGACTGATCGGCTCGCCGCGTCAGGACGTGGCGACCAGCGCCGGAATGAACGCCAGCGTGATGGCCAGTTGCACCGCATTCGTGGCCATGCCCGCCCAGTGCAAGCGCCGCAATCCGGCACCTGCACCCGTCGGGCCGGATTCCGTCACGGCGACCAGCGCGTCGATTCGGGGCATCATCCAGCGGCGCCAGATCAGATCGAACACCGTCACGCCGCCGATGCAGACCGCCTGCACCACCCGACCGTCCACCGCAAACAGCGTCGTGGCAACCAGCCCGACACTGACCAGCACCAGAAAATACCCGACGAACACCGACCGAAAGATGTAGGCCACCTGCGGGATGTCCAGCCGCACCAGCAAGAACGCCGGTGAGGCCAGCAGCAGATAGAACATCGGCACCATGAAAAGGGCCGTCGCCAGGATCGGGATGTTCAGCGCCATCGACGGGACCTTCGCAGCGGCGCCGGAAAGCGCCCGACCCTGCGTCAGACTGGATTTCGAATGGCCATGCGTCAAGCATCGCCAAGCAACGACGGCCGCCGGTGGCCCACGACCGGACCGCCGTGCTGTGCTGCGATGCGGGACACGGCCACGGCGATCGGCTCGTAGGCCACCGACATGCTGTGGCCATTGGCGTGCAGGATCGTGTCGGCGTCGCTGACCAGCGCGACATGGCCGCGCCAGAACAGCAGGTCGCCGCGCTGACAGGCCGCATCAACGACCGGTTGCCCCATCGTTTGCTGCAGGTCGCTGTCGCCCGGGCAAGGCAGCCCACTGGCATGGAACGCCAGTTGCACCAGACCCGAACAGTCCAGCCCGGCCCGGCTGTTGCCACCCCACAGATACGGCGTGCCCAGCAGGGTTGCCGCCACGCCGACCGGGTCGCGCGCCCAGTCGCCCAAGGGGCGCAGATGGCGCGCGGGCAAGAATCCCAATGGGGTTTGCGCCCAGGCGTCGGTCACCGCGATCACCGTCACCCGCGCGCCCAACGACAAGCTGGCGGATTCGGCGGCCTGCACCCGGGGTTCGGGATAAAGATGCGTCGCGGGCGCACTGACCCAGTGCGTCGGGGCCGGATCATCGGGCCGCCCGTCACTTGACAGCGCCTCGTCGGGCAACCAGCCGCAATAGCCATCCTTCTCGGCAAAGCCAAAGCTGTGGCCCTGATCGCGATCGATCACGGTGAACCCATCGCCGAGCAGCAGTTGCCGGTCGCGCGGACCGCCCGGATGTCGCAACAGGTTCGCCACCGGCACGGCCAGGCGACGGGCGACGCCATCGGTGAACGCGGGCGCATCGACCTGCCCGCGCAGGCTGACATGCGCCATACGGGCCGTCGCCGGGGTCAGCCGACGATCCATCCCTAAACGCCCAGCATGGCCGGCAGGGCCTGCAAAATCGCCCGCGCGCCCTGCCCGACGCCACCCTTGGGGCGGCCGGGCTGGTCGGCCGGGGTGTGGCCGTAAATGTCGAAATGCAGGTATCGCGGGGTCGACACGAAGCGGCGCAGGAACAGCGCCGCGGTGACGGACCCGGCAAACCCCCAACCGGGCGCGTTGTCGAGATCAGCAATGCCGGGCTCGATCACGGGTTCATAGGGCGTGTGGAACGGCATCCGCCACACCGGATCGAAACCCGCCGCAGCACCGGTTTCGAGTGCGGCGACCAGGGCCGGATCGTCGCAGTAGAAGGGCGCCAGATCCGGCCCCACCGCCACCCGCGCCGCGCCGGTCAGCGTTGCCATCGAGATCAGCACATCGACCGGCTCTTCACAGGCCAGCGCCAGCGCATCGGCCAGAACGAGGCGGCCTTCGGCGTCGGTGTTGTTCACCTCGACGGTCAGCCCCTTGCGCGAGGTCAGGATGTCGCGCGGCCGCATGGCGTTGCCGGAAATCGCGTTTTCCACCGCCGGGATCAGCACCCGCAGCCGCAGCGGCAGGTTCAGCGTCATGATCATCTGGGCCAGACCCAGCACCGTCGCGGCCCCGCCCATGTCCTTCTTCATCAGCAGCATCCCCGAGGACGGCTTGATGTCGAGTCCCCCGGTGTCAAAGCACACCCCCTTGCCCACCAGCGTCAGGGCCGGGCCGACCGACCCCCAGCGCAAATCGATCAGCCGGGGCGCGCGGGGCGAGGCGCGGCCAACCGCATGGACCATCGGAAAGTTGCCGGTCAGCAGATCATCACCGGTGGTCACCGCGATCCGCGCACCAAAGCGGTCCGCCAGATCGCGCGCGGCCTGCTCCAGTTCCGCCGGGCCCATGTCCGAGGCGGGCGTGTCGATCAGGTCGCGCGTCAGGAATTCGCCTTGCGCCATCGCCTGCAGCACGGTGGCATCGCAGCCCTCGGGCAGCTTGAGCCGGGCTGCAAGCGGGCTGGTGGCACGGTAGCGGTCGAACCGATAGGACGACAGCAGCCAACCCAGCGCGGCTTCGGTGCGCTGTTCGAGTGTCAGCTCGCCGGTCAGATGCCAGTCGCCCCCCGACAGACCGGCGATGCCCTTGACCAGACCGAACCGGCTGCGGGCACGTGCCTGCACCGTTCCCAGTCCGACCACGGCCCCTGCGACGCCGCCCTCGCCCGGCAGCATCCGCAGATCGCCGAAGGCCGCCTCGAACCCGGTCGCGTTCAGCCAGTTGGCAATCGCGGACGGTTGTGTGGCCAGCCAATCGGCCAGACCGGTGGGGTCGATCACATGCAGCGGGCGAGACGCGGCATCGGTTCGGGCAAAAGCGGCGGGCATGGGGCATCCTTGCAAGGCTTGGCGCAGCCTAGCGTCTGCCGGTCGTGCTGCAAGGGGTCATGCAGCCGGGCTAGACCTGCGTCTGGTCCAGCAACCCCTTGTCCGTGGCCAGCGACCGTTCGGCAATGCGCATCAGCCGCGCCCACACGGCGGCAAACGCCGTGCTGTTGCCCTGATCGACGCAGACGCGCAGATCGGCCGCCACAAGACCGAGGCTGGTCAGACCGAGGTTTTCGCTCATCCGTTGCAGGCGGCGCAGCTGGCGGGTCAGATCAGTCATGTCATGCGCCTTCACATGAGCCGCGAGGCCTGACATCGTCAGGGCCAGTTCCGCGAGCGCGCGGGTCACCACCTGTTCGGCAGAGGCCGTGCCTAGATTGCGATAGATCGTCGCGATCGGTTCGGCGTCCTGCCGCACCCGATCGTTTGGCCGCAAGGCGACCACGTTGTTTGGCTTCATGGCCCACACCTGATAGTTTCACACCCAAGGATCAGCTTGCACCTTCGTGCTGAAGAAAAGGTTCCGGGCGGGGCCGAAACCTGCAGAAAGCCTCTCGAATTTCGTGCAATTGCAGCATAACCAGAACGCACCCCAGACAGGACGCGAGACGATGGACCAAGCCCGCCCCCTGCCCGCCTACCTTGTCCAGCGATTTCACGGCTGGCGTGCGACGGCCTATCAGGACAACAAGGCGTGGTATCGCCGTCTGGCCGCCAGTGGACAGCATCCCCGCGCGATGGTCATTTCGTGCTGCGACAGCCGCGTGCATGTCACGTCGATCTTCGGCGCGGACGAAGGCGAGTTCTTCATCCATCGCAACGTCGCCAACCTCGTGCCGCCCTACAACCCCGACGGCCAGTATCACGGCACCTCGGCGGCGGTCGAATACGCGGTGACGTCGCTGGGGGTCGCCCACATCGTCGTGCTTGGTCATTCGAACTGTGGCGGCGTCAGGGGGTGCCACGACATGTGTTGCGGGCTGGCCCCCGAGCTTGAGATCCAGTCGAGTTTCGTCGGACGTTGGATGGACATTCTGCGCCCCGGATTCGAGCGTGTGGCTCATCTTCCAGAGGCCGATCGCCCGCGCGCCCTCGAGAAAGAGGCGGTTCTGGTCAGCCTGGAAAACCTGATGACCTTTCCCTTCATCGCCGAGGCGGTGGCGGACGACCGTCTGACGCTGCACGGGCTGTGGACCGATACCGGCGAGGGCGGCCTGCAGCAGTTCGATCCCCTCCGCGGCTTCGTCCCGGTCTGACATCGGAACAAACGGGCGGGAGGTAAACTTGCAAGGCATTCTGACCTTGGCCAGCGCAAATCTTCTGACGCCGATGATCCTGTGCTTTGGCCTTGGTCTGGCAGCGGCGCTGGCGCGGTCGGAACTGACGGTGCCAGAGGCTGCGGCCAAGGCGATGTCGCTGTATCTGCTGTTTTCCATCGGCTTCAAGGGCGGGGTCGCAGTGGCCGAACACGGCGCAGGGGCCGATCTGCTGGCGGCGCTGGCGGGCGGGGTCGCGCTGTCGTTCGCGCTGCCGTTCGTCGCCTTCGCGCTGCTTGGCGCGTTGACGCGGCTTTCGGCGCTGGATCGCGCGGCCGTGGCGGCACATTATGGCTCGATCTCTATCGTGACCTTCGTGACGGCGACATCCGTGCTGTCCGGAGCCGGGATAGCCAGCGAAGGCTACATGGTGGCCGTCGCCGCGGCGATGGAGGCTCCGGCGATCGTGTCGGCCCTGTGGCTGGCGTCGCGGTCGGGGTCGGGCGCCCGGATGGACGCGGGCCTGTGGCGCGAAATCCTGCTGAACGGGTCGATCGTGCTGCTTGTGGGGGCGTTCGTCATCGGAATGGTGACTGGCGCCGATGGGATGGCGCGGATCGAAAGCTTTATCGTCGCGCCGTTTCAGGGCGTGCTGTGCCTCTTCCTGCTGGACATGGGGCTGGTCGCCGGGCGCGGGTTGCGGGGCGCGCATGGCATTCTGGGGGCCGGGTGCGCTGGCGTTCGGGATCGCGATGCCCGTGGTGGGCGCAGCGACGGGCCTTGCGGTTGGGCTCGCCCTGGGCCTGTCGGCCGGTGGGCTGGCGCTGATGATGACGCTGGCTGCATCCGCGAGCTACATCGCCGTGCCGGCGGCGATGCGCGTGGCGCTGCCGGAGGCGAACCCGGCGGTCTATCTGACGCTGTCGCTGGGCGTGACCTTTCCCTTCAACCTGACGCTGGGCATTCCGGCCTATGTCGCCGTCGCCCAAGCGGTAACCGGAGGCTGACCGATGCAGACCCATGACGCCAAGCGGGTGGAAATCATCATCGAGGCCCCGATGGAAAGCCGCCTGACCGACGCGCTGGTCAATGCGGGCGTGACCGGGTTTACCGTACTGCCGGTGCTGGGCGGGTCAGGGCGTTCGGGCCGCTGGAGCCGCGACGGGCAACTGGGGCGCGCGGGGATGGTCGCGGTGATCTGCCTGATCCGGCCCGAAAAGCTGGATGCCTTACTGGAGGCGGCGTTCGCGGTCGTGGAACGCCATATCGGCGTGGTGTCGGTTACCGACACGCAGGTCCTGCGGGCCGAACGGTTCTAGCCCCGCGCGGTCAGGCGGCCCACGCGGCGCCCTGCATCTCGCGCAGGCGGCTGGCGGTCCGCTCGAATTCGAAGCTGCCGGTGCCTTCGATGTAAAGACGTTCGGGTTCGTCCGCGGCCGAGCAGATCAGGCGCACCTTCGCTTCGTACAGCGCGTCGATCAGCGTGACGAACCGCTTGGCCTCGTTGTAGTTTCCGGCCGACAGATGCGGCACATCCTCGAGGATCAGCACCCGAACCGCGCCGGCTATCGCAAGGTAGTCGCCAGGCCCCAGCGGCTTGGCGCACAGATCCCAGAAGGTCGCGCGCGCCACGCCGTTGGCAAACCGCGGCACGGTGACGGTGCGGCCATTCACCGGCAGGCTCAGCGGCGCGCCCGCAGCGCCACCGGTCAGGTCGGCCCAGATCGTGTCGATGGCGGCCTGCGCGCGACCCGCCGGGTGGAAAAAGGTCTGCGCCCCGGTCAGCCGGTGCTGGCGGTAATCGGTCGGGCTTTCCAGCTCGATGACCTGCAGTCGGTCGTGCAGCAGGTCGATGAACGGCACGAACAGCGCGCGGTTCAGCCCGTTCAGATACAGATCCTGCGGCGGGCGGTTCGACGTGGTGACGATGACCACCCCCGCCTCCATCAGCATGGTGAACAGGCGCCCCACGATCATCGCATCCGTGATGTCGCTGATCTGCATTTCGTCAAAGCACAGCAGCCGGGTGCCTTCGATCACCGCCTCGGCCACCGGGGCCAGCGGGTCGTCGGTTCCGGTCTTGCGCGCGGCGTGCATCCGGCGGTGCACATCCTGCATGAACGCATGGAAATGGACGCGACGCTTGGTCGGTATGTCCGTCGCATCGTGGAAAAGGTCCATCAACATGGATTTTCCTCGCCCGACGCCACCCCACAGGTAAATCCCCTTGGGAGGCGGGGCGGGGCGGCTGAACAGGCTCATCAGGCCACCCGTCCGTCGGGTCGGGTTCGCCTCGAGCCACAGGCGCAGATCCTCCAGCAGCGGCAGGACGGCAGTTTGCGCCGGGTCGGGCCGCAGGGTGCCCGCCGCGATCCGGTCCTCGGTCATCTGGGTCAGGGTCTGGCGCATGGCGGCTGTTTAACGGCTGCGGCAGCCCGAGAAAAGCCCCGCGGCACCCCTTGGCGCACACACGGTTGACAGGGCCGCCCCGGCGCGCAACGTGGGTGCCGATACAGGACGCGACGGGAAAAGGGGTCCTTCGGGATGGGGATGGTTCTGGCCATCGACGGCGGTGGATCCGGCTGCCGCGCGGCATTGGCCGATGCCGACGGGCGGGTGCTGGCGCGGGCGGAAGCGGGACCTGCGAACATCGCCTCGGACCTTGCCGGCGCGACCCGCAATCTGCTGGCCGTCGCGCAAGAGGTGTTGCGCGGCAGGGATGCCGCGGACCTGCACGTGGTCATGGGTCTGGCGGGCGCGACCGTGGCGGGCAGCGTTGCGACCCTGCGCGCGGCGCTGCCGTTTGCGTCGCTGCGCATCGAGACGGACGCGCGCATCGCAGTGGCGGGCGCGTTGCAGGCCGCCGACGGGATCGTGGTGGTTCTGGGGACCGGGTCGGTCTTTTCGTGCCAGCGGGGCGGGCGGATGCGGCAGGTCGGCGGTCATGGCCTGATCCTGGGCGACGAGGCCAGCGGCGCGTGGCTGGGCCGGGGGCTGCTGTCGATGGCCGCCCGTGCCGCCGATGGCCTGGCGACGACAACGCCGCTGCTGGACGCGGTTCTGGCCGAACTCTGCGGACTGGCCGGGGTGGTCGATTTCAGCCTGACGGCGCGGCCCGCCGATTTTGCCCGGTTTGCGCCGCGCCTGTTGGCATCCGACGACCCCGCCGCCCTGACGCTGCTGGCGCGGGCCGAGGCCGAGATCGTCGGTGCGGTCACGACGCTGCAGGCGGGCGACGCCCTACCGGTGGTGTTTCTGGGCAGCCTCGGTGCGGTGCTGGCGCCCCGGTTTGCGTCCCGCTGGCAGGTGCAGCCGCCGCAGGGCACGGGACTGGACGGGGCGCTGTGGCTGGGCCTTCACGGCCGCGGTGCGCCATGACCCGGCAGATCCTGACGGGGGCACAGGTCTTTGACGGGACACGGATGCTGCCCGGGCACGTCGTGGTGGTCGAGCACGCGCAGATCGTGGCCGTGCAGGCCGACGATCCCGCGCTGCCGGGGCAGCGGGTGCAGCTTGACGGTGGTATTCTGGCCCCCGGACTGATCGATCTGCAAGTGAACGGCGGGGCCGGTGAAATGATCGGGGCCGGAACCGATCTGGCCGCGCTGCGGCGGGTGTGCGCGACGCATCTTCGGCTGGGTTCGACGGGTATCCTGCCGACGCTGATCACCGACACGGCGCAGGTGATGGCACAGGTCATCGCGGCTGGGATCGACGCGGCGCAAGATGGGGTGCCGGGCTTTCTGGGGCTGCATCTGGAAGGCCCGCACCTCGACCCCCGCCGCAGCGGCGCACATGACCCCCGGCTGATCCGCGCGATGCAGCCAGAGGATCTGGCGCGGCTGTGCGCGGCGGCGGCCCGACTGCCGGCGCTGATGGTCACCGTGGCGCCAGAGGCGGTCACCCCAGACCAGATCGCCGCCCTGGTCCGGGCCGGGGTGGTGGTCAGCCTCGGTCACACCGATTGCACCCACGCGGCGGCACAGGCCGCCTTTGCCGCCGGCGCGACCGGCGTGACGCATCTGTTCAACGCGATGAGCCCACTTGGCAGCCGCGAGCCGGGTCTGGTGGGGGCGGCGCTGAGCGACCCGTGCCATGCGGGACTGATCGCAGACGCGATTCACATCCACCCCACCACCTTGCGCATCGCCTGTGCCGCCAAGCCGCAAGGGCTGTTCCTCGTCTCGGACTGCATGGCCTTCGCCGGGTCGGACCAAACGGAGTTAATGCTGAACGGGCGTCTGGTGCTGCGCGACCGGGGCCGCCTGACGCTGGCCGACGGGACCTTGGCCGGTGCCGATCTGACCCTGCCGGGCGCGCTGCGCTGCATGGTCGAAGACGTCGGGCTGTCGCAGGCGGCGGCGCTGGCCATGGCCACATCCGGTCCGGCCGAGGTGATAGGGGCTGGCGGGCGTCACGGCCACCTCGCCCCCGGGCGCGTCGCCAACCTCGTGCATCTGGATGCGGCGTGGCGGCTGCGGGCGACCTGGCACGCGGGATTGCCCGTGCCAGTCCTCGGATGACGGATCGATGCGCCACGGCATGGCCCAGCACGGGGGCGATCTTCATCGCTTGAATCCGCCACAGCGCCATGAAACGGTGCTGTCGAACCGGAGGTCCCATGCTGCCGATCCTGCTGAAAACCCTGCCGTTCTTTGCGGTGATCGGACTGGGGTTCGCAGCCGGACGCACCCGGTTTTTCAGCGTCGAGGCGACGGCCTACCTGACCAAGTTCGTGTTCTACTTTGCCCTGTCGGCCATGCTGTTCGGCTTTGCGGCCAATCTGGACCTGTCGCAGGTGTTTTCATGGGCATTCATCCTAGCCTACCTTCTGGCGTCGACGGTGGTATGGCTCCTGGTGGCAGGGGTGGCACTGCTGCGCGGCACGCGCCCGGTCGAGGCGTTGATCGAGGCGCATTGCGGGGTGATCGGCAATGTCGGGTTTCTGGGCATCCCGATGCTGTCGCTGCTGCTGGGGCCGGTCGCGGTCGGCCCGGTCCTGCTGGTGCTGGCGGTCGATCTGATCGTGTTTTCCAGCGTGCTGACGCTGGGCATCACCGGCCTGCGTGAAGGCCGCATGTCGCCGGGCATCTTCCGGCTGCTGGCGGTGGGATTGCTGAAGAACCCGATGATCGTGTCGGTTGTGCTGGGTCTGGCCTGGGGCGCGACCGGATGGCCGCTGCCCTTGCCGGTGAACGAGTTCTTGACCCTTCTGGGCGCAGCCGCGACGCCTTGCGCGTTGTTTGCGATTGGCGCTTCGCTGGCGGGGCGCAGCGCCGAGCGGATCGAGATCGCCGCGTGGCTGTCCTTTGCCAAGCTGGTGCTGCATCCCGCAGCCGTGGCGGTGGCCGCCTTCGCGATCTTCCCGGTCGAGCCTGTGGCCGCCGGTGTGATGGTCGCGGCGGCAGCGCTGCCGGTTGCGGGAAACGTGTTCATTCTGGCGCAGCATTACGGCGTGGCACCCCAGCGGGTGTCGACCGCAATCCTCGTGTCGACGGCGGCATCGGTGCTGAGTGTGACGGCGGTCATCGCCTGGGTCACGGGCTGAATTCGGAAAAGAAGGAGCGTTGCAATGAAGACAGTCTCGGAAAACAGGGCCTTCGGCGGGTTGCAGGGGATCTACAGCCATGCCTCGGCCGCGACGGGGACCGAGATGACCTTCGGGCTGTTCCTGCCCGCCGAAGCCGAAGAGGGCGCGGTGCCGGTCCTGTGGTTCCTTGCCGGGCTGACCTGCACCCACGAAAACGCGATGATCAAGGCCGGGGCGCAACGCTGGGCCGCCGAGCAGGGGATCGCGCTGATCTTTCCCGACACCAGTCCGCGCGGGCCGGGGGTGGAAGACGATGCCGCCTATGATCTGGGTCAGGGGGCGGGCTTTTACGTCAACGCCACGCGCACGCCCTGGTCGCCAAACTTTCGCATGTGGGACTATCTGGCCGAAGACCTGCCGAAACTCGTGTTTTCCGCCTTTCCGCTGGCGCAGGCCGCGCAAGGGATCACCGGCCATTCGATGGGTGGACATGGCGCGCTGACGCTTGCCATGGGGCTGCCCGGGCGCTTTCGCTCGCTGTCGGCCTTTGCGCCGATCTGCCATCCGGCGGCCAGCGATTGGGGCATCAAGCAGTTCACCGCCTACCTCGGGTCCGATGAATCCCTCTGGGCCGGGCATGATGCGACCCTGCTGATGCGCAAGCGCGGGTTCGACGGGCCGATCCTGGTGGATCAGGGCACCGCCGACCCGTATCTCGACATGCTGATGCCCGAAGCACTTGCGGGTGCCATGGCGATGCGGCGTCAGGGCGGGGCATTCCGGATGCAGAAAGGCTATGACCACAGCTATTTCTTCGTCAGCACGTTCATCGAGGAACACATCGCCTTTCACGCGGCCGCCCTGCATGTGTAGCGCCCGACATGCCTGACACCCCCGCCGTCGCCAAGGGACGCCTCTACATCGATGCCGACGCCTGCCCGGTCAAGCTGGAGGCCGAACGGGTGGCCACACGGCACGGGATGGGGATGGTGCTGGTGTCGAACGGCGGGATCAGGCCATCGCCCAACCCCTTGGTTGAAAGCGTCTTCGTGCCCGACGGCCCGGACGAGGCTGACAAGTGGATCGCCGAACGCGCCGGTCCGGGCGACGTGGTCGTGACGGGGGACATCCCGCTGGCCGCCCGCTGCGTGGCGGCGGGCGCGCGGGTGGTCAAGCATAACGGCGAGGAACTGACGGCGCGCAACATAGGCATGGTTCTGGCAACGCGCGACCTGATGAGCGATCTGCGCAGCGCCGATCCGTTCCGGCAAGGCGGGGGACGACCGTTTTCCAAGACCGACCGCTCGCGGTTTCTCGAGGTGCTGGAACGCGTGGTGCGCGCGGCCAAGGCGTAGCTGTCCCGCGAACGTCGCAACGACGACGAGCCTCGGCCAACGGAATGAAAAGAGTCGGGGTGAACCCCGACCTACGGGTGCCTCCCCCGAACGGGGCTATGCACCGGTTAGCCTTGCGCCCGACATGTCGCGGGCAGAACAGAATTTCTGCCGTCAAACGTGTGATCTGGCGCGATGACGACGTCTGCAAGCCTTCCGGCCCCGATGAAAACCCCGCTCACCGGCATCCTTCTCGCGCTTGGCGGCGCCGTGGTTCTGTCGGTCAACGATCTGGCGATCAAGTCGCTGTCCGGCGCATACGCCCTGCATCAGGTCATCTTGATCCGCGCCTTCATCGGAATGGCGCTGGTGCTGGCGGTCATCAAGGTGTCGGGCACCGGATTTGCGCAGCTGCGCACCAAACGGTGGCGCGAACATCTGTTCCGTGTGTCGAT
>JANNNU010000022.1:0-17929 GCA_031398695.1 Paracoccaceae bacterium
TGTTCGGCGCTGATCGACCCGCCCACGGCATGCACCATCGCATGCACGGCCAGTTGCACGGCGACCGAGGCCCCCGGATGATCGGCCTTGGTGCGGCCCCGCGCCGGGAACACGTTGTAGTGCAGGTTGCCGTCGCCCAGATGTCCGAAACAGTTGATCCGCCAGTCGCCGATGGCTGCCAGCGCCACCCCCGCGCGGTCCAGAAACTCGGCCACCGCGCCCAACGGTACCGACACGTCGTGGCTCGCCACCGCGCCCACCTTGCGGTTGGCCAGCGGGATCGATTCGCGGATGCGCCACAGACCCGCCCGCTGCGCCGCGCTGGCAGCGATCACCCCGTCGAGCACCAGCCCCAGATCGGCACCTTCGGCGTAAAGCCCCGCCATCGCCGCCTCGGCCTCCATCCCAGCGGGCAGGCCCAGTTCGACCAGCACCAGCCAGTCTGCGGCCAGCGGCAGCGGAACCTCGGGCATCTCGTCTGCCAGAAAGGCCAACCCCTGCCCCCCGATCAGCTCGAACGCGCTGACCATGCCGGCCAGCCGCCCCTGCGCGAGTGCCAGCAGCCGCAGGGCCGCCGCAGGCCCCGGCACGACCAGCAACGCCGTCACCACCTGTGCCGGAACCGGATGCAGCCGCAGGCTGGCCGCCGTGATCACCCCCAGCGTGCCTTCGGCCCCGATCAACAGATGGCGCAGGTCATAGCCGGTGTTGTCCTTGCGCAGCCGGTGCGCGCCATGCAGGATCGACCCGTCCGGCAACACGGCCTCGATCCCCAGCACCAGATCGCGGGTGTTGCCATAGCGCAGCACCCCGACGCCCCCCGCATTGGTCGACAACAGACCCCCGATGCGCGCGGTGCCTTCGGACCCCAGCGACAGCGGAAAAAGCCGCCCCGCCGCCGCCGCCGCCGCCTGCACATCGGCCAGCACGGCCCCCGCCTCGACCAGCATCACCGACTCATCCGGCCAGACGCCACGCACCGCCGCCATCCGCTCCAGCGACAGGACCAGCGGCATCGGCCCCTCCGGCAGAACCTGACCGCCGACCAGCCCCGTGCCGCCGCCCCAAGGCACGATCCCGACCCGCGCCGCGGCACAGGCGCGCACGATCACCGCAACCGCCTCGACCGACCGCGGCAATGCCAGCACCCCGCCTACACCATGCCAGGTGCCGCGCGGCTCTTGCAGATAGGCCGACGGCGGCACGCGCAGGGTGCCCTCGGGCACCTGCCCGGTCAGGTGATCCACAAACGCGGCATCGGCGGGGTTCAACATCGGCAAGGCTCCTTCGCCTGCCTGAATACCGCGCCCGCCGGGCAGGGTCACTGCAGATATTCGGGCTCCAGCACCAGAATGGTGGGCTGGCGCGGCAGATTGTCCAACGACAGCTCGATCTCCGACATTTCGGGGCGCACCACCTCGAACTGACCCGCCATCTCGGTCAGGAAAACCTCCAGCGAGGCGCCCGAAAACCAGTGCATCGGCACCACGACCGACGATCGCAGGCGACGCACCACATCCGCCATGTCGGTCACGTTCATCGTGTAGCCCCCATCGACCGGCACCATCACCACATCAAGCCGTCCGATCGAGGCGAACTGCGCATCGTCCGGCACATGGTGCAGATGCCCCAGATGCCCGACGCACAGCCCCGCCACCTCGAAGATGAAGATCGAATTGCCATCGCCCCGCGAATCATCGCCAAAGCGCGACCGCACATCGGTCGTCACGTTGCGCACCAGCATCTCGCCCAGATCGAGGCTGTGCGCCGCCGGCCCCGCCGCATCAGCCCAGCCGCGCAGCACATGCGCAATGCGAGGGTCGGGTCGGTCGGTCCAATGTGTGCCATGCGCGTTGTTCATCGTGACGACATCCGGCACCACGTCGCGGCTGCCAAGATAGCCGGTGTAATCCGTGGCCACCGTCAGCCCGCCCGCCGTCTCAATCAGGAACGTCGCATGGTCGATATAGCGCAACCGCACGGTATCCGCCTCCAGCGGATCGCCAAAGGCGACCTGCACCACCGATGCATCGTTCTGCGCAAGCGCGATGCAATGGCTCGGGATCCGCTCTTGCGCCGCCACGGGCGTGGCGCACAGCAAGGCAAGCGTCAGGAATCGGATCATCGCGGCACCTCCTGAAACCAACGATAACGCAAATGCAGAACCGTCACGACAGACCCGCTTCACAACTCCGTGTGGCTTTCGCCTTGGCACAAATATCCCGGGGCCCGGGGCAGCGCCCCGGACGCCTGCCCGAAAAAGCCGCACGCCATCCCTGCCAGGTGCATCCCTCCCCCCGCGTGGGGGAGGTATGGGGAGGGGGGGCACGCCACGGCCCCGCCCCCTCACCCCACTTCGGTGCGCCCGCGCCGGTCGCCGCGCAGGTTGGCGTACAGCACGTGGTTGCGCCACCGCCCGTTGATCTGAAGATAGCTTTGCGCAACGCCTTCGTACTTGAACCCGGTGCCTTCCAACACGCCGCGCGAGGCCGCGTTTTCCGGCAGGCAGGCGGCCTCGATCCGGCTCAGGTCCATCTTGTGAAACGCGTGATGCACCACCTGCAACAGCGCCTCGCGCATATAGCCCTGCCGCGCGAACGGTGCGCCGATCCAGTAACCCAGCGTGCCCGCCTGCACCGGCCCGCGCCGGATGTTGTCCAGCGTGATCGCGCCCAACAGCATGTCGTCGGCACGGCGGATCATCAGCAGCGGCAAGGCGGTGCCCAGCGTCTCGGCCCGCCCCGCCCAGTAGACCCGGTTGGTGAACGCCCGGCGCGACAGATGGTCGTAGGACCAGACCGGCTCCCACGGGGTCAGGTGTGCGGCACTGTCGGCGCGCAGTTGCGACCAGGCCCGCCAGTCCGAATGGGTGGGAAGCCGCAACATCATGCGGTCCGTCTCGATCCGCGGCCGCTTGCGCACCCCCAGCATCAGGCGTTGAACCGCGCGCGGATATCCTCCAGCCCCGGGGCCGCGGCCACCGGACCGTAAAGCGCAAGCGCCGCGGGGGCCTGCGCCAACCCTTCGGCGAACCGGCGCACGTCCGCGGTCGTCACCGCGTCGATCCGCGCCACCGCCTCGTCGACATCCGGCACCCTTCCATAGATTGCCAGCAGCCGTGCGATGCGTTCGGCGCGGCTCGACGCGCTTTCCAGCCCCATCAACATCCCTGCCTTGATCTGCGTGCGCGCCCGGGCGACCTCGGCTTCGGTCATGTCGTCGGCGGCGCGCTTCATCTCGTCGATCGTCAGGGTGGCGAGATCCCCGATCTCCTCTTCCGAGGTTCCGGCATAAAGCGTGATCTGCCCGGTATCCTCGTAAGCCCCCGACTGGGCAAAGATCGAATAGCACAGCCCCCGCTCTTCGCGGATCTTCTGGAACAGGCGGGACGACATGCCGCCGCCCATCGCCATCGCATAGACCTGCGCCACGAACACGTCCGGGTGGCGATAGCCCGGCGCCTCGAACGCCATCGCGAAATGCACCTGCTCCAGATCCTTGACCTCGCGCCGCTCGCCCGCGCTGAAGGTCGCCGGATGCAGGGCCTTGCCCCCGACCGGGGAAAGGTGCCCAAAAATCGCCTCGGCCTGCCGCACGATGGCGTCATGATCGACGCCACCCGCGGCGGCCAGGATCATCTGGTCCGGCCCGTAATGCTCGCCCACGAAGCCCGTCAGATCGTCGCGGCTGAACCCGGCCACCCCGGCGGCGGGCCCAAGGATCGCCCGCCCGAACGGCTGGTCGGGGTAGCTCACTTCCTGCAACCAGTCAAAGATGATGTCGTCGGGCGTATCCAGCGCCTGCCCGATTTCCTGCAGGATCACATGGCGTTCTGTCTCGATCTCTTTCGGATCGAATACCGGATTCAGCACGATGTCCGAAATGACATCCAGCGCCAGACCCACATCGCCCTGCAACACGCGGGCGTAATAGGCCGTCATCTCGCGGCTTGTATAGGCGTTGATATAGCCGCCGACGTCTTCGATCTCTTCGGCGATCTGCAACGCCGACCGTCGCCGCGTGCCCTTGAATGCCATATGTTCAAGAAAATGCGCGATGCCGTTCTGCGCGGCCCGCTCGTGCCGTCCGCCCGCCTGCACCCAGACCCCCGCACTCGCCGACTGAAGGCCCGGCATCTGTTCGGTCACGATCCGCAGCCCATTGGGCAGCGTGGTCAGGTTCAAGCTCAAAGGGCGGTCCTCTCGCGGATCAGGTCTTGCAAAGCGGTCAGGTCGTTGGGCACGCGGGTCATTCGCTCGGGCCGGTCGAACAGGTCGGCCATCCGCGCGGGCAACGCGGGCCGCGTGCCCATCGCCGCCTCGACGGCATCGGGAAACTTGGCGGGATGCGCGGTGGCCAGCGTGATCATCGGCGTGGCCCCGACGAAGCCCTCTGCCACCTTCACCCCCACGGCCGAATGCGGGCACAGCACCTCGCCGGTCCGGGCATAGGCCGCGCGGATCGTGGCCAGCGTCTCTTCTTCGGAACACCGGCCCGAGGCGAACGTGTCACGCAGCATCTGCAACGCGCCTTGGCTGATGTGAAAGCCCCCGGCGCGCAACTCGGCCATCAGCCTCGCCACCGCCGACCCGTCGCGCCCATAGGCATCGAAGAGCGCGCGTTCGAAGTTCGACGACACCTGAATGTCCATCGACGGGCTGATCGACGGCTTCACCCCGTCCGTTACATAATCGCCGCTGGTCAGCGCCCGGTGCAGGATGTCATTGTGATTGGTGGCGATCACCAGCCGCTCGATCGGAACGCCCATCCGCCGCGCGATGTACCCGGCAAAGATGTCGCCGAAATTGCCCGTGGGCACGGTGAAACTGACGCTGCGCCCCGGCGCACCCAACGCGACGGCGCTGTAGACGAAATACACCACCTGCGCCAACACCCGCGCCCAGTTGATGCTGTTCACCCCGGCCAGCCGCACGCGATCGCGAAAGGCGAAGTCGTTGAACATATCCTTCACGCGCGCCTGGCAATCGTCGAAATCGCCGTCCATCGCCAACGCATGCACGTTTGCCTCGACCGGTGTGGTCATCTGCCGCCTCTGCACGTCCGACACCCGGCCATGCGGATAGAGGATGAACAGATCGACGTTCGAAAGCCCCCGAAACGCCTCCATCGCCGCCGACCCGGTATCGCCGCTGGTCGCGCCCACGATCGTCACCCGCTCGCCCGTCCTAGCCAAAGCCGCCTGCATCATCTGCCCGATCAGCTGCATGGCGAAATCCTTGAACGCCAGCGTCGGGCCGTGAAACAGCTCCAACAGGAAATGGCTCGGCCCAAGTTGCACCAGCGGCGCCCGCGCCGCGTGGCCGAACCCGGCATAGGCGGCGGCGATCAGGCCGCGAAACTCGTCCGCTGCGAACGTCTCGCCCAGAAACGGCCACATCACCCGAAACGCGGTCTCTTCATAGGACAGCCCCGCCATCCCGGCCATATCCAGAACCGGCACCGATTCAGGCACATAAAGCCCGCCGTCGCGCGCCAGCCCCGTCATCATCGCTTCGTCGAATGTCAGAACCGGGGCCGCGCCCCGTGTCGAGATATAGTGCATGACTGCCCTTTACACCGCCCGCGCCCGTGTACGCCACACCAATCCCGCTGTCATCCCCGCCCAGACCAAGGCCAGCAGAAACCAGGTGATCGCATAGCCCCAATGGTCGTTCGGAATACCCGAAGTGTCCACCGGCATCGCCTCAATCCCGTCACCGGTCGGCGCACGCGCGACAATAAGTGTCGGCTCGGTGTTCAGAACCGTCGCCATCGCAACAACGTCGCGGGCATACCACAGGCCGGTCTTGGGATCGGGCGGCGGGGTGAACCGGTCGCTGTCCTGCGGCCATTGCAGGTTGCCCTCGACCCGCGCGACGGTGACGGTGCGCGGCGTGCCACGCTCTGCCTCGGGCAGATAGCCGCGGTCGACCAGCACGCGCCGGTCGCCCGCAGCAAACACCCCGATCACCCGGACCCCCACGCCGCCCATCTTGGTCGATGACAGCACCTCCAGCGCCTCGCCGGTGAAGGCCCCCTCCAGGAACACCGGCAGATAACGGTCGGCCTCGGGGTCCGGCGTCAGGGGCACGGCCACCGGATCGGCGGCGATGCGGGCCTCGATTTCGGCCAGATACCCACGCTTCCATTCCATCCGCTGCATCTGCCAGACACCCAGGCTGCACAGAACACCCACCCCGGCGACCCCCAGCAGCAGCGGAAAGATCAGACGACGCATGGGATGTCCTTTGCTGAAGGCGACAAACGAAAACGCGGGCCGCACCGGGCCCGCGCCATACCGCAACGGCGGAAAGCCTACTGACCCCAGACGTAGATCGAGGCAAACAGGAATAGCCAGACCACGTCCACGAAGTGCCAGTACCAGGCGGCAGCCTCGAACCCCACGTGCTTGTCCTGCGTGAAATGGCCGATCCGCGCGCGATACCAGCAGATGCCAAGGAAGATCGTCCCGATTATGACGTGAAAGCCATGAAACCCGGTCGCCATGAAGAACGTCGACGGATAGATCCCGTCCGTGAACCCAAAAGCGGCATGGCTGTATTCATAGGCCTGAAACCCGGTGAACACCAAACCCAACACGACCGACAGCGCTAACCCATTGATCAGGTCCTTACGGTTGTTCTCGTGCACCAGCGCATGGTGCGCCCAGGTCACCGCCGCCCCCGAACACAGCAGGATCAGCGTGTTGATCAACGGCAGATGCCAAGGGTCGAACGTCTCGATCCCCTCGGGCGGCCAGACCCCGTCCACCAGCGGGCTCATCTCGCCCATCGGGTACATGGCGTGCTTGAAGAAGGTCCAGAACCACGCGAGGAAGAACATCACCTCGGACATGATGAACAGGATGAAGCCATAGCGCAGGCCGATCCGCACCACGGGCGTGTGATCGCCGACCTGGCTTTCCGCCACGACTTCGGACCACCAGGCGAACATAACGTAAAGCACGCCGACGAACCCGATCAGCCCCAGCCAAGGCCCCTGATCATGCATCCACAGGACCGCGCCGAACAGCATAGCAAAGGCCGAAACCGAGGCGACGAAGGGCCAGATCGACGGCGGCAGGATGTGATAGTCGTGGTTCTTGGCATGGGCCATGGTAGGGTCCCTCAGGGTGTATCAGTTGACCGGCGCGGTGGCAGCACCAAGGCTCGCCTGATCTTCGGTTAACTCGGTTTCATGGAATGTGTAAGACAGCGTGATCTCTTTCACATGCTTGCCGTCGTCATCCTGCAGGATCGACGGATCGACGTAGAACGTGACCGGCATGCTGATCCGCTCGCCCGGCTGCAAGACCTGTTCGGTAAAGCAGAAGCATTCGATCTTGGTAAAGTAGCCCCCGGCACTGGCCGGCGTGACGTTGTAGCTCGCGGTGCCGGCGATCGGCCGGTCGGTCGGGTTGTAGGCTTCATAAAACGCGAGTCCCGACTCGCCCAGACGCACGGTCATCGTGCGCTGTTCGGGCTTGAACTCCCACGGCATCCCGGCGTCCAGCGATCCATCGAACCGCACGATGATCGTCTGGTCCAGAATGGTGTCCGACGCCACTGCCGCGACCAGCGGCGTGCCGCCGAAGCCGGTCGTGCGGCAGAACCAGTCGTAGAATGGCACGGCGGCGAACGAGAGCGCCGCCATCACCACGCCGACCCCTGCGAGTTGCAGCCCGGTTTTGCGGATACGGTCGTTCTGTGTCATGGTGCCGCCCCCGGATCGGGCAACAGCGCCGGCTCTACGACGTGATCGAACCCTTTCATCGGGTCGCCCCGCGTGACCTTGACCACCGTCAAGGCAAACACCAGCATCACGAACCCGACCAGCAGCACCGCAACGCCCACGTTGCGGCCAAACCGGCGGGTGTGGATTTCATGCTGCGGACGAAATGCCATCTTACCAGCCTCCCAGACCATAGATCTTCAGGGCCGCCTCGATCAGGTAGGCCGCAAAGATCACGAACAGATACAGCAGCGAGAACCGGAAGAACGCCTTTTCGACCGCATACTTGTCGACCTCGGCCATCGCTTCGTCGCGCCGCCAGATGTCGTGGCCGCCCTTGGCGAACCACACGCTCAGCGCCACCGACACGGCCATCGTGAACGGCCCGCCGATACTGGTCGCCGCGGTCCAGATTGCCACCGGGGCCAGCAGCAGTGCATAGACCAGCACATGCGCCCGCGTAGCCTTGCGGCCATGCGTGACCGTCAGCATCGGCACGCCTGCGGTGTGATAGTCTTCCTTCATGAACAGCGCCAGCGCCCAGAAATGCGGCGGCGTCCACATGAAGATAACCGCAAACATCAACACCGCCTCGATCGACACGCTGCCTGTAGCTGCAACCCAGCCGATCATCGGCGGAAACGCCCCCGCCGCGCCCCCGATCACAATGTTCTGCGGCGTCACACGCTTAAGCCCCATCGAATAGACGACGGCATAGAAGAAGATGGTGAACGCCAACAGCCCCGCCGCGACCAGATTGGTGGCCAGCCCCAGCATCACGACCGAAATGCCCGACAGCGCGAGTCCCAGCCCCAGCGCCTCGGCCCCCGCGACCCGGCCCGACGGCACCGGGCGGCCCTTGGTGCGCTTCATCACCGCGTCGATGTCGGCATCCCACCACATGTTCAGCGCACCCGAGGCCCCGGCCCCCAGCGCGATGAACAAGATCGCCGCAAACGCCTCCACCGGATGCAGACGCACCGGCGCCACCAGCAGACCGACCAGCGCGGTAAACACCACCAGCGACATCACGCGCGGCTTCAAAAGCTGCACGTAGTCGCCGAACCCCGCCTCGGGCACTGCGTCAAAGACCCGGATATCCGTCATCGTCCGCCTTGCTTTCCGTTCGGCCGGATCACCCCCGGCCGGCCATATCTGCCTGAACCGCGGCTCAGTTTGCCGCCAGTTGCAGGTTGCCTTCCTTGGCCCCGGCGAGCCAGGCGTCATACGCCTCCTGGCTGACGACCTTGACCGTGATCGGCATGTAGGCATGATTCTTGCCGCAGATTTCCGAGCATTGGCCGAAATACACGCCCTCGCGCTCGGCCACGAACCACAGCTGGCCCAACCGTCCCGGCACGCCGTCCTGCATCACGCCGAACGCCGGAACCTTCCACGAATGGATCACGTCCGCCGCCGTCACCTGCACCACGATCGTCTTGCCGACCGGGATCACCATCGCCGTGTTTGTCGCCAGCAGATAGTCGCTGTCGGCATAGCCGGCGGCGGCCAGCTCGTCGCGCTCCAGCATGATGCTGTCGAACGAGACGTCTTCATCGACGTATTCGTAGCTCCAGTACCATTGGTTGCCGGTCGTCTTGATGGTGATGTCGGCCACCGGGATTTCCTGGCTCTTGAACAGCACGGGCAGGCTGAACGCGCCGATGAACACCAGGATCACAACTGGAACGATGGTCCACGCCACCTCCAGCGGGCCGTTGTGGGTGAACGTCCGGGGAACCGGATTGGCGCTGGCGCGGAACCGCCACGCCGCATACAGCAGCAACCCGGTCACGAACAGCGTGATCACGATGATGATGACGTTGATCATGTAATCCAGCGATTGCAGGTCGCGCGCCATTTCGGTCACGGCGGGCTGAAAACCCGTTTCGCCGGATGTCGGCCTGCCCACGGTTTCCAGCGCCTGCGCCGCGGCGCTGCCCGCCAGCAGGCCGGTCAGACCCAATCCCCACAGAACGCTCTTGAATCCCATTGTCATGCCCCGTGCATACATGCGGCCCGGCAGCCGCTGTTTGATCCCGCCCCACATTCGGCAGAATCCCGTTGTTTCCGCATCAGGTGAAACCATATTAGAACGGATACAACAACTGGTTTCGTTGCGGCAAAATCGCCGCGTCCGATCCGGCTCAAAGCAAAAAGCAAGGAACCGCCCCATGGCCGATGCCCCCTTCCGACCGTTCGAGACGAACCTGGACCCGGCGGCGGCACTGGCCACCCTGTGCGCCGCGACGCTAGGGGCCGAGGATGGCGAGCTGTTTCTGGAACGCAAGCGGTCCGAGGCGATCGTGCTGGACGACCGGCGCATCAAGAATGCCACCTATGACGCCGCCGAAGGGTTCGGGTTGCGCGCCGTGAAGGGCGAGGTCGCCGCCTACGCCCACTCGACCGAGATCAGCGAGACCTCCCTGACCCGCGCCGCCGACACCGCGCGGCTGGCCATCGGGGCGGGTGGCGGCATCCTCGCCCCCGCGCCGGTCGGCACCAACCAGCGGCTCTACACCGACGCCGACCCGATGGCCGACGCGACCTTTGCCGCCAAGATCGACACGCTCAAGGAAATCGACGCGTTCGCGCGCGCGCTCGATCCCCGCGTGGTGCAGGTGTCCGCCACCATCGCCGCCGGTCTGCAAGAGATCGAGATCCTGCGCCCCGAGGGCACCCGCCTGTCCGACATCCGCCCGATGGCGCGGATGAACGTGTCCGTGATCGTCGAACACAACGGCCGCCGCGAACAGGGCGGCACCGGCGGCGGCGGGCGCTATGGCCTCGCCCGCCTGATGGAGCCCGGCCATTGGCAGCCCCTGCTGCGAGAAGCCCTCCGCATCGCCCTCGTCAACCTCGACGCCATTCCGGCCCCGGCGGGGATGATGGATGTGGTTCTCGGCCCCGGCTGGCCCGGCATCCTGCTGCACGAGGCGATCGGCCACGGGTTAGAAGGGGACTTCAACCGCAAGAAGACGTCGGCCTTCGCGGGCCTGATGGGCCAGCAGATCGCCGCGCGTGGGGTGACCGTGCTCGACGACGGCACCCTGCCCGACCGGCGCGGCAGCATCTCGGTCGATGACGAAGGCACCGCCTCGCAGCGCAACGTCCTGATCGAGGATGGAGTGCTGGTGGGCTTCATGCAGGACCGCCAGAACGCCCGCCTGATGGGCGTGCCCGCCACCGGCAACGGGCGGCGCGAAAGCTACGCCCACATCCCGATGCCCCGGATGACCAACACCTACATGCTGGGCGGCACGGACAGCCCCGCCGACATCCTCGCGGGGCTGAAGGACGGCCTCTACGCCGTCGGCTTCGGTGGTGGTCAGGTGGATATCACCAACGGCAAGTTCGTGTTCTCCTGCACCGAAGCGTATCAGGTCAGGAACGGCGTGATCGGCGCCCCCGTCAAGGGCGCGACCCTGATCGGCGACGGTGCGACGGCGCTGAAAGGCATCCGCGCCATCGGGAACGATCTGGCGCTCGACCCCGGCATCGGCAACTGCGGCAAGGCAGGGCAATGGGTGCCGGTGGGCGTCGGTCAGCCGACCCTGCTGATCGGCGGGCTGACCGTGGGCGGCTCGCAGGCATGATCCTCGCGCCGCAATTCGCGCGGATAGGCGCGCGCAGCAAGCCCTTTCCCTGCCAACGGGCCACGCCGCAGCCGTCCGTCCTGCGCACCGGCGAACCGGTGGCGGACTGGAAGGTATGAGCCTGCTGAGGTCGGCCCCCGATGGCTTTGCCACCTTGGGCTGGCGCCGCGCGGTCATCGCCCATGCCATAGCCTGCCTCGGTCCCGCCGTCCTCGGCGCGATCCTGCAAGCCCTGCTCTGGACCCTCGGCACCCAGACCTGGGGTGACGGCTGGCTGATGCTCTGGGCACTCGCCGCCCTCCTGATGCTCTCCCCGGCCTTCACCTGGTTCGGCCTCGGCCTCGCCGCCCCCCTGACCGCGATCCTGATGGACCGGGGCTGGTACGGCTGGCTTCCGGCCCTCGGCCTCGGCACCACCATCGGCGCAACCCTCGGCTGGCTGATCGGCACGCCCCTTGCCCTGCCGTTCGGCACCGCCTGCGCCTTCCTTCTGCGCGCCACCCTCGCACGCCTCGCCCCCGACGCCGTCTGACATCATCTGTTCAAAAATATCCTCGGGTGGGTGAATGCCGCAGGCAGAGGGAGGGCAGACAGCCCTCCCTGCAACGCCGCCAAACCGCATGACGCAAGCCATACGCAAAGCATACGTGCGGCATACGCAAACCATACGTCCTATTTCCCCGGAAACTTGCCCTTCAAAGCATCCGCAAACGCCCCGCCGCCCGCCGACGGCCCCGCCTGCATCGGCCCCGGACGCCCCTTCTGAACTGGCTGCGACCGCTCGCGCACCGCGTCGCGCGCCTCGCGGCTGTCGCGCTTCATCGTCAGCCCGATGCGCTTCCTCGCCACATCGACCTCGACCACCCGCACTTTGACCACATCCCCGGCCTTGACCACCGCATGGGGATCTTTCACAAACGAATCAGACAGTTGGCTGACATGGACCAGCCCGTCCTGATGCACGCCCACATCGACGAACGCCCCGAATGCCGCCACGTTGGTCACCGTGCCCTCCAGCAGCATCCCGGGCTTCAAGTCCTTGATGTCATTGACGCCATCCGCGAACGTGGCGGTCTTGAACGACGGGCGCGGATCCCGGCCCGGCTTCTCCAACTCCGCCAGAATGTCGCGCACCGTGGGCAGGCCGAACTGCTCATCGACGAACGCCCGCGGATCGACCTTCCCCAAAGCCCCCGCATTCCCCATCACCGCCCGCACGTCGCGTCCGCAGGCAGCCACGATTTTTCTTGCAACGTCATAGGCTTCCGGGTGAACCGAGCTTGCATCCAGCGGCTCCTTCCCCCCCGAGATGCGCAAGAACCCCGCCGCCTGCTCGAACGCCTTCGGCCCCAACCGCGCTACCTTCAGCAGCTCTCGCCGGGTGGAAAACGGCCCGTTGGTATCGCGGTGCGCCACTATCGCCTCGGCCAGTCCCGTCCCGACCCCCGACACCCGCGCCAGCAGCGGGGCGGATGCCGTGTTCACATCGACGCCGACCGCGTTCACCGCATCCTCGACCACCGCCTCCAGGCTGCGTCCCAACCGGTGCTGATCCACGTCATGTTGATATTGCCCGACCCCGATCGCCTTCGGCTCGATCTTCACCAGCTCCGCCAACGGGTCCTGCAACCGCCGCGCAATCGACACGGCCCCCCGCAAACTGACGTCCAGATCAGGAAATTCCTTCGCCGCCAAAGCACTTGCCGAATAGACCGATGCCCCCGCCTCGCTGACGATCACCTTCACCGGCTTTTCACCCGGCAACAGCGCCAAAAGGTCGCCCACCAGCTTCTCCGTCTCGCGACTTGCAGTGCCATTTCCGATGGCGATCAGCTTTACGCCGTGTTTTCCAATCAGTTGCGCGATCGCCACCTGCGCCCCGCGCAGATCGTTCTTTGGCTGAAACGGATAGACCGTATCCGTCGCGAGCACCTTGCCCGTCGCATCGACCACCGCGACTTTGACCCCGGTCCGGATGCCGGGATCGAGCCCCATCGTGGCTTTCCCCCCGGCAGGCGCGGCGAGGAGCAAATCCTTAAGGTTTCTGGCGAACACTGAAATGGCCTCCACCTCGGCCCGCTCGCGCAATTCGCCCATCAATTCCAGCGTCAGGGATGTCCTGATCTTGACCCGCCAAGCCCATGCCGCCGCCTCGCGCAGCCACACATCCCCCGGCCCCTTGCCGGACGCTATCAACGCGGCCCCACAAGCCCGCTCGCACGGGCTGTCGCCCTTGGGCGTATCTGCGTCCACATTTAGATCGACGGACAGAAATCCCTCGTTCTGCCCGCGCAGCATCGCCAGCACGCGGTGGCTCGGCGCGCTCGCCCAAGGCTCTGAGTGTGCGAAGTAGTCCGAGAATTTTACCCCCTCGGCCTCCTTTCCCTTCACCCCGACCGACACCAGCCGTCCGACCTGTTTCATATGGGCGCGCAAGCGGCCCAGAAGTGCTGCATTCTCGGCCAGCCCTTCGGCAAGAATATCCCGCGCGCCCTCAAGACAGGCCTTCACGTCCAGCGCGTCGGTGACGTAGGTCTTTGCCAGCATGGCAGGATCGGTCATCCGGTCGGCCAGAATCGCATCCGCCAACGGCCCCAACCCCGCCTCGCGCGCGATCATCGCCCTCGTGCGCCGCTTCGGTTTGAACGGCAGGTAAAGGTCTTCCAACTCGGCCTTGGTCACCGCCTTTGCGATCCCCAGCGCCAGCGCGTCGGTCATCTTGCCTTGTTCGGTGATCGACGCCGAAATCGCTGCCCGCCGCGCCTCCAGCTCGCGCAGGTAGACCAGCCGTTCCGACAGGTCGCGCAACTGGGTGTCGTCGAGGCCACCCGTGGCCTCCTTGCGATACCGCGCAACGAAGGGCACCGTCGCGCCGCCATCCAGAAGATCAATCGCAGCAAGCACTTGACCGGGTTGCGCCCTGATTTCGACCGCAATTCTTGCGGCGATCTGGCGGGCGATGCGGGCTGCGATGTCGGTCATGGTCAGGCTCCTTCAGGGGAGCCTGACCATACCTGACGGACCCATAAGGGCAAGCTCAGACGAAGTCGTTCCAGATATTCTCCAGCCGCTCCTGCCGCCCCGAACGCGGCTGCGGGTTGCCGACTTGGGCCGCCGCCTCTTCCAGCCCGCCCGACAGCAGGCCTTGCGCGCCCTGCCAACCGGCATAGCGTTCGTCCCGCGCCCGCTCCAGCCGGCCATCCTCGAACAGCCTGGCCGCACAGATCAGTGCGCGCGCGCAGGTGTCCATGCCGCCGACATGGGCGAGGATCAGATCCTCGGCGTCCAGCGACTGCCGGCGCACCTTGGCGTCGAAGTTGGTCCCGCCCGTGGTATACCCCCCCGCCCGCAGGATTTCGTAGAACGCCACGGCCTTCTCGACGTGATTGTTCGGGAACTGGTCGGTGTCCCAGCCGGACTGGTAGTCGTTGCGGTTCATGTCGATCGACCCGAAGATTCCCAGCGCCGCCGCCGTCGCGATCTCGTGTTCGAAACTGTGCCCGGCCAGTATCGCATGGCCCTGCTCGATGTTGACCTTCACTTCCTTTTCCAGCCCGAACTGCTGCAGAAAGCCGAATACCGTCGCAACGTCATAGTCATACTGGTGCTTGCTGGGCTCCTGCGGCTTCGGTTCGATCAGGATCGTGCCCTTGAAGCCGATCTTGTGGGCGTATTCGACGACCTGTTGCAGGAACCGCCCGGCATGATCGCGTTCCGCCTTCAAGTCGGTGTTCAGCAACGTCTCGTAGCCTTCGCGCCCGCCCCACAGCACATAGTTCTGCCCGCCCAGCTTGTGCGTTGCATCCAGCGCCGCCTTCACCGTGGCGGCGGCATAAGCATACACCTCGGGGTCGGGGTTGGTCGCCGCGCCCGCCATCCAGCGCCGGTGGCTGAACATGTTGGCGGTGCCCCACAGCAGTTTCGCCTTGTGATGCACCTGCTTTTCGCCAAGGTAGTCAACGATTTCGTCCAGATTGCGCTTGGATTCGGCGAAACTCGCGCCTTCGGGCCGCGCGTCGGCGTCGTGGAACGCATAGAACGGCTGGCCGAGGATATCGAACATCTCGAACGCCACATCCGCCTTCATCCGTGCCAAATCCATGCTCTCGCCGAACCACGGACGCTCGAACGTCTGGCCGCCGAATGGGTCGCCGCCCGGCCAGGCAAACGAGTGCCAATAAGCCACGGCAAAGCGCAGATGGTCTTCCATCCGCTTGCCCAGGATGACCTGATCGGGGTTGTAATGACGGAACGCGAATTCGCTGCTGGCCCCGGAACCTTCGTATTTGATTGCGGCGATGTCTTTGAAGAAACTGGTCATTCCAGGCTCCTGAGTAGGGATTGGGCGCTGCGATAGCGGGCGTGACCCGCCTCGAAAGCGGCGCGAAGATGGGGGTCGGGGTCGATGGTGCGAGCGATCGGCGGGAGGGTGGCAATCTCGGCCCCGGCGCCGGTGGCGGCCATGATCGCCAGCCGCGCCGCGCCGAAGGCGCCGCCGAAATCGCCAGCGGCGGGCACCTGCACCGGGCAGTCCAGTGCCGTCGCGATCGCCGACAGCCAGTAGTCCGACCGGGAGCCGCCGCCCACGGCCAGCAGGCGGTCGAACCGGGTCCCCGTCGCCGCCAGCGCATCCCGGCAGTCCCGGACCGCAAAGGTGACGCCTTCCAGCACGGCCCTCGTGCCTGCCATCCTATCGGTCGCATGTTCCAGACCCAGAAACGCCCCGCGGATCGCGGCATCGTTCAGCGGCGTCCGCTCACCCCCCAGATAGGGCAGGAACACTGTCTTTGTGGGCGCCTGCAACGGCCCCAGCGCCGCGGTCAGGCTGGCCGCATCCTGCCCGACCAGACCGGCATACCAGTTCAGCGCGTCGGTGGCGGCAAGGATCACGCCCATCTGGTGCCAGGTTCCGGGCAGCGCGTGACAAAAGGTGTGGACGGCGGTCTCGGGCGCAGGCCGATAGCCGTCGTTGGCGGCAAAAAGCACGCCCGACGTGCCCAGCGACACAAACGCGTCACCCGCCCGCACGACCCCGACGCCCACGCCGGATGCCGCGTTGTCACCGCCCCCGCCCGCGATCACTACGTCTTTCGGCAGCCCCCAGCGTTCGGCCAGCGGCGCGCGCAGCGTGCCCGATACCGCCGAGCCTTCGACCAGACGCGGCATGTGGCTGCGGGTCAGACCGGTGGCTGTCAGCAGATCGTCCGACCAATCCCGCGCGCCGGTGTCGAGCCAGCTGGTGCCCGCCGCGTCGGACATTTCCGACACATGCTCGCCAGTCAACCAAAGGCGCAGGAAATCCTTCGGCAGCAGAACCTTGGCGACGCGGTCCCACAAACCGGACTCGTGGGCCTGCACCCACATCAGCTTGGGCGCGGTGAAGCCGGGAAACACGATGTTGCCGGACACGCGGCGGAACTGCGGGTCGCCGTCCAGATCCGCGGCTTCGGCAAAACTGCGTGTGTCATTCCACAGGATCGACGGGCGCAGCACATTGTCGGCTGCATCCAGCAGGGTCGCACCATGCATCTGTCCCGAAAGACCGATGGCGCGCACCGCCCCCAGGCCCTGCACCGCCAGCGCATCCAGCACGGCCTCGGCTGCCGCGATCCAGTCCGACGGCGATTGCTCGCTCCACCCGTCCTGCGGGCGCTGCACGGTCAGCGGTGCGGTCGCCTCGGCCAGAACGCGCTGGTTGTCGTCGATCAGGACGCCCTTCAGCCCCGACGTCCCCAGATCAAGCCCGATGTACATCAAGCGGCCTTCGCCGGCTTTTTCCCCAGGATGATCATGCCGAGCAAGTCTTCGTCGGTGACCTCGTCCACCTTCACCGTGCCTACCAGCTGGCCGTTCTTCATCACCGAAGCGCGGTCGCACAGCTTCATCACGTTGTGAATGTCGTGTTCGATCAGGAAGATGCCCAGGCCCTGAGCCTTCAGCTCCTTGATCAGCTCGGACACCATCTGCGTCTCGTGCGGGCCAAGTGCTGCGGTCGGCTCGTCCATGATCAGGATCTTGGCGTTGAAAAAGACCGCGCGGGCGATGGCGACCGACTGGCGCTGACCGCCCGACAGGGCGCTGACCGGCACCGCGAACTTGCGGAAGTTCGGGTTCAGCCGCGCCATGATCTTGCGGGTTTCCGACTCCATCTTGGACTCGTCGACGAACCCGAACGGCGACACGATCTCGCGTCCCAGAAACAGGTTCGAGGCGGCATCGAGGTTGTCGGCCAGCGCGAGCGTCTGGTAGATCGTCTCGATGTTCTGCGCCCGGGCGTCGCGGGGGTTGTTGATCTCGACTTCTTCGCCGTTGATCAGGATCTGCCCGGCGTCTTTCTGGTAGGCACCGGACAAGCATTTGATCAGCGTGGATTTTCCCGCGCCGTTATGGCCCAGAAGACCGACGACCTCGCCGGGATAAAGGTCGATGGTCACGTGATCGACCGCCTTGATTCCGCCGAAGGAGATCGAGATGTCGCGCATCTCGACCAGAGGTGTGCCTGTGTTTGCCATGCCCGTTCCCTTACTTCGCGGTGCTGCGGTAGAAATTGTCGAGATAGACCGCCAGCACCAGCACGCAGCCGACGACGATCTGCTGCACGG
>JANNNU010000070.1:0-2102 GCA_031398695.1 Paracoccaceae bacterium
AGATAGTGGATCGCCGCCCCCATGATCGCACCAAAAAGCGCCGCCACGATCAGCGCGACGCCAAACGCCAGAAGCGGGTGCAGGTTCACCCCCATGATCAGGACGGCAAACAGCACGGTGGTAAAGCCGATCACCGCGCCGACCGACAGGTCGATCCCGCCGGACAGGATGACAAACGTCATCCCCACCGCCGCGACGCCAAGAAAGGCATTGTCGGTCAGGAAATTGCCCAGAACCCGTGTGGACAGCATCCCCGGATGCTGCAGCACGGCCAGCATGTAGGCGAACAGGAAGATAAGCGTGGTGGCCAGGAGCGGGCGCAGGCTGCGGGTCATTTCGATGTTCCGGGAAAACGGCGGAAAAGCCGCGCCGACAGCGGCGATTGCAGGACGAGGATGACGATGATCACGGCGGACTTGACCACAAGGTTGAACTCTGGCGAAAAGCCAGAAATCAGGATGCCGGTGTTCATCGCCTGGATGATCATCGCGCCAAGGACGGCCATCGGGATCGAAAAGCGCCCGCCCATAAGCAACGTGCCACCGATGACCACGGCCAGGATCGCGTCCAGCTCCAGCCATAACCCCGCGTTGTTCGCGTCCGCCCCCCGGATGTCACCCGCGACGATCAGCCCCGCGATGGCCGCACAAAAACCCGCGAAGGTGTAGACGATCAGCAGGAGTGTCTCTGCTGAAAGTCCGGCAAAACGGGCCGCAGACCGGTTGACACCCACGGCCTCGACCAGAAGGCCAAGCGCGGTGCGGCGCACGATCAGGGTCGCCACGGTCATCAGGACCAGTGCGATGATCACCGGCATCGGAAAGCCCAGGAAAGACCCGGTGCCGATGAAGATCAGGACAGGGTCCGAGAAGGTCACGATGTAGCCTTCGGTGACCAATTGCGCCAGACCCCGGCCCGCGACCATCAGGACCAGAGTCGCGATGATCGGCTGGATCTCCAGCATGGTGACAAGGATTCCGTTCCAAAGCCCGCAGAGAAGCCCCGCCCCAAGTGCTGCCAGAACAGCAATCGGCGCCGAGACGCCCGAGGTGACCAGAACCGCAGCCACGGCCCCCGAAATTGCCATGACAGCGCCGACCGACAGATCGACACCCTTGGTTGCAATTACGGCGGTCATCCCTATCGCCAGGATCGCTACCGGAGCTCCCCGGTTCAATACGTCGATCAGGCTGCCAAAGAGGCGGCCATCCTGCCAGGTGACGGTGAAGAAGCCGGGAAAGAGCGTCCAGTTGACCAGCAGCACTGCGGCAAGGGCGATGACCTGTGGACGGGTGAAGAAGAAGGCGACGGGCCGCGACGGCGGATGCGGCGGCAGCGTCGTCGGCCGGATATCGGCAGTGGGGCGGGTCACGCGCGTGCCTCCGGGCTGGCACCGGCAATGGCCTGCACGATGGCATCGGGCGCGATGTCGTCGCCCGACAGTTCCGCCACCATCTCGCGGTCTCGCATGACGACGACGCGGTTGGAATAGGCGACTACCTCGTCGATTTCCGAAGAGATGACGAACAGCGCCAGTCCTTCCTCGCGCAAGCGGTTGATCGTGCGGACGATCTCGGCATGGGCACCGACGTCGATCCCGCGCGTCGGCTCGTCCAGGATCAGGAACGTCGGATCAATCGCCAGCCAGCGAGCGAGGATCACCTTCTGTTGGTTGCCGCCTGACAATAGCCTGACCGGCATGTCGTGGTTCGCTGCCCTGATATCCAGCATCTCGGCATAGCGGCCAGCCAGTTCGATCTGCTCGTCACGATTAAGCGCCTTGAACCAGCCAAGCTTGGCCTGCAACGCGATTATGATGTTCTCGCGCACTGAAAGATCGCCGAAGATGCCGTCGAGCTTGCGGTCTTCCGGGCAGAACCCGAACCCTGCCGCCACCGCCTGCGCCGGGTTGCGGATCGTGACCGGCTTGCCGTCGACGTGGAAAGTCCCGCCCTCGGCGCCATCGACGCCGAACATCAGCCGGGCCACTTCAGTCCGGCCGGAACCCAGAAGCCCCGCGACACCGACAACCTCGCCCTCGTGGACCGACAGATCGAACGGCGCCATGCCCTTGCGGCCGATGTCCTGAAACCGCACCCGCA
>JANNNU010000081.1:0-12566 GCA_031398695.1 Paracoccaceae bacterium
AAGCCGGCCCCACGCCGCGCGCCATTCCGCCAGCGTGACCCGCGTGCCATCGGGCCGCCGGGCGACATGCGCCGGATCGGCATTGGTCCCGGCATCGGGCACGCCGTGGAACGCACCATCCTGGCCCAGCAGCGTGTATGCTGGGCTTAACGGCAGAAAGTCGTGGATCAGCACCTCCACCGTGTCGTGGTCTGCCGTCACCAGTGACAGCATCACCTCGGGCAGCGTGATGGGGTCGCGGTCCCCGACGGCGCAGGAATAGACCAGATGCCGCCGCGCCAGCAGTCCCTGAAGGCGGCGCACGATATCGAGATCGTCCGTCGCACCGCGCAGCACGCCCTTGGCGGTGTGCAACTCCAGCTGCCACCGCAGTTGCCCGCCGACGCGCAGGACCACCGCTGCCGCGTCCTGTTGCAGGTCGGCCTTGATGCGGCGGTGCAGGTACATCTCTGCGCCGCCCCCCATGTCATGGGCCAGATAGACCGGCACCGCCCCGCGCTGCCGACGTGCCGCCCACGCCAGCGCCAGCGCAAGGCGCGGCGTTGCCAACGGATCCTTGCGCAGGAAATCCTGCACCTCTTGGTCGTAGGTCGGGTAGCGCCGGGTGACGATCGCGTTGTTGGCCTGCACCAGCTTCAGCTTTTCCGCGCTGCCGAACGAGGAACCGCCTCGGTGTTCGACAAAAAGCCGAGCCGTGCCCAGATGCCGCCCGCCCAACGCGCGGGCGCGTTGGCACCAATCCACCTCTTCGCCGTAGCCTTGCCCGAAGGCGGGGTCGAGTTCGGGCAGGCGGCGCAGATATGCGATGTTCATCGCCATGCAAAAGCCGACGCCGGTCGGCGCCTCGGACTGCGCCGGGCCTTGCGCGAACTGCTGCGCCACCTGGTCGATCGCCTCGGCCTCGCCGGGTTGCAGCGGCATGGGTTGGCAGATCACCGGCGCGGTAAAGATCTCGGCATCGTTCGACATCGGCGTGACGCTGGCCACCGACGGGTCGGTTTGCATCGGTTCCAGCAACCGCGAGGCCCATCCCGGCGGCACCAGCGCATCCGAATTCAGCAAGATCACCGGATCGCCCTGCGGGATCACCGACGCCAGCCCCCGGTTGACCGACCCGATGAACCCCAGATTGCTATCGTTCTCGATCAGGGTGACGCGGTCACGCTCTGCCCCCAGCAGCGCTACCCAGTGCCGCAGCCACGGTCGCACCAGCGGATCGGTCGAGCAATCCTCGATCACGGTCAGCCGCCACGGCAGGTCGGTGTGCGTGCGCACGCGGTCCAGCACCTCGGGCAGAAGGTCGAAGGCGTTGTAGACCGGCATCACGATGGACACGCCGCCGTGCACGGGTGGTGCGGCGTGGCCACCCTCTGCGAACAAAGACGCGTCCAGGCGGCGGGCCCGCATGACCGCGTTCAGGCCGAAGATCGTCTTGATCTGCGCAATCGCGCGCGGATCGCGGTGCAGGAACCAGCGCGTTGCGGCCGGCAGCGCGGTCATGGCACTGCGCCCGAACCGTGCGGCCAGCCGGACCCGCATCCGCAAGGCCCGCTTTCGGTCGAGTATGGGCAAAGGGTAAGAGTGGCTTTTTCCGTCCTGTTGCGCCCAGAACGTGATCGCGCCGTCCGGCATCGGCAGTTCAAGCGCAAACCCCGGCGTCCCCGACGCGTAGGCCAGTTTGGCCAGCACGTCCGATCGTGGTTTGTGGGGGGCTATGCGCGTGGTGTGGTCGGGCCCGGTCAGGCCGACCTCCTCGGCCAGCGCCCAGCCTTCGACGACCACGTGCCCTTCGGACAGGCTGATCCGTTCGAGCACCCCGAGGATCCGCCCATCCGACCCGTGCATCCGCAGGGCCGGCAGGGAAATCTCGCCGTGGCGGTAGCTGTATCTGGCAAACAGCCGTGCTATCTGCCGCAGCACGCGCGTGTCCTGTCGTGTCGGTGCATCGGTGTCTTCCCAAATCGGAGGTCGTTTACTCCGTGCGCCCCGCGCTGTCCACGTGCATTCCGGGCTGCGACCCAAGGGCGGGATCGGGCAAGGGTTGCCCCGTGGTTGTCGCGGCCGGGGTCCGGTGCAGCGGTGAACCCTGGTCGCGGCGCCGGTCACTCGACGACGAAGACACGCTCTGGCGCGGCGGGTTCGCGCAGGGCCGACAGGACCGTGATCCCGAGGTGCATCACCTCGCTGGCGGGATCGAGGAACGACCGGACGCGCAGATCGACCTGTCCGCCCGCCGGGACCTGAAACATCGGCATCGGGAAATACGACTGGTGCCAGCAGGTTTCCCGCGCGGCCATCGAGGTAGACAGGACGGCGCCGTTTCCCATGTCCAGATCGAAATGGCCGATCAGGCCGTGAAACGCCCCGGCCGCCGGATAGGGAAAGCTGATCTCTGTGGTGAAACAGTAGTCGGTTTCGGTGCCGGTCAGGAAATCGAAGTCGGCGATCTGGCGGGTGCCGCAGATCTCGCGGTTGTCGACGCTGACAATGTATCGCTGCGGTGCCGCAAGATCGCTGGCGTAGGCGTCCGAAAAATCAAAGCCGTAGACCGGCGACTCCCAGAACCCGTAGCCACGATCCTGATAGAGTTTGCGGCTGTCGACCGCCGACAGATAAAGGCGCGCCGCACGGGGCAAGACAGTGCCGCCGGGGCGCAGGTTGCGATTGCGCACCTTGACGAACGCGGCGTAGTGCCGCCACTCTTCGATCAGATACATCCCTGCAAATTCACCCATCACAAGCGCCGCCGGTGCATCCGCCACAAAGCCGGCTGCATCGCCGCGCACGATGCGCACCGCATCAAGCCCGTTGCGCCGCGCGATGCGTTCGGCCCATTCGGCCATCTCGGTCAGCTCTAGCCCCCAGGATTGCGCCGCACCGGCGCGGGCCGCCATCATCGCGAGGATCCCCGACCCCGTGCCGACGTCGATCACAGTGTCGCCGGGCTGCACCACCGCCTCGATGGCGCGCTGAAAGGCCAGCGTGCGGGTATGGTCGATCAGCATCCCGCGCTGGCTTTTCCAGCCGCCGAACACCGCCTGATACGCGGCGGGCTGCTGGGTGTCGTTCTGCGGTTCGATCAGGCCATGATCGCGCAACGTTGCCTGCACCGCGGGCACCAGACCGGCGCGCGTCAGGTCTTCCGCGTCGCGCGGCACATGCAGGTGCGCCATCAGCTTGCGTCCCGCCTCCGTCAACCCAAGCTTGTCCGACATGATCCGTTTCCCTGATGACCTTTCGTCTCTTTAGTGAACAGTTGCGCGCCGCGCAATTTCGCAGACCGCTTTGCCGCTGGTGCCCGAGGAATTACATCGGCAGACGGGGGTGCGACATCGTTTCACCGTTCAATTTTGCGAATTATTCGCAAGTTTGTTGACTTTGCGAGTGATTTGCATTTACATTCAGACCAGCGCACTCTGCCGCGCGAAGGAGCATCGGATGTCGAGGATTGCAAGATCGCTGTCGAAACCGGTGTCGGTGGGCGTTCTGATCGCCGCACTGGCCTCGCCGGGGGCGGCGCAGGACCGCATGAAGGTAGTCACGACCTTTACCGTGCTGGCCGACATCGCCGCGAATGTGGCAGGAGATGCTGCAGACGTCGTGTCGATCACCAAGCCTGGCGCCGAAATCCACGGCTACGAGCCGACGCCCGGCGACATCGTGCGCGCGTCGGATGCCGATCTGATCCTGTGGAACGGGCTTAACCTGGAATTGTGGTTCGAACAGTTCCTGTCCAACCTTGGCGATGTTCCGTCGGCCACCCTGACCGACGGCATAGATCCGATCCCGATCACCGCGGGGGCCTATGAAGGCAGGCCGAACCCGCATGCGTGGATGGGCGTGGACAATGCCATGATCTATATCGACAACATCGTTGCGGCCTTTGCCGCACAGGACCCCGCCAATGCCGACGTCTACCGGAGCAATGCCGCAGCCTACAAGGATCGGCTGCGCGCCACGCTGGAGCCGTTGCGCGAACAGATCGCGGCCATTCCGCCGGACCGGCGCTGGCTGGTGACCTGCGAGGGCGCCTTCAGCTATCTCGCACGGGATTTCGGGATGACCGAATTGTATCTTTGGCCGATGAACGCCGATCAGGTCGGAACCCCGCAGCAGGTACGCGGCGTGATCGACGGCGTGCGCGAACATGATATCCCGGTGGTGTTTTGCGAAAGCACGGTCAATACGGCACCGGCGGAACAGGTGGCGCGCGAGACGGGGGCGGCCTATGGTGGCGTTCTCTATGTCGACAGCCTCAGCCTTCCCGACGGGCCGGTGCCGACCTATCTCGATTTGTTGGCGGTTACCGCGACGACTATTGCCGAGGGTCTGGCCGCCAACCTGAAATGACCGTGCAACCGAAAAAGGATGACACCATGCCGGACACCCGGCCCGTGACGGCCAAGATCGACGATCCGGCCGGTGGCATTTCCGCCCGCGACGTGACCGTCACCTATCGCAACGGGCAGACCGCGCTGTGGAATGCGAGCTTCCAGATCCCGCGCGGCACCGTGACGGCGCTGGTCGGCGTGAACGGTGCGGGGAAATCCACGCTCTTCAAGGCGATCATGGGCTTTGTCGCGGCGGCCAAGGGGGAAATCCGCATCCTCGGGATGCCGGTGGCCGAGGCGCTGCGCAAGAACCTCGTGGCCTACGTCCCGCAATCCGAAGAGGTGGACTGGTCGTTTCCGGTTCTGGTCGAGGATGTGGTGATGATGGGCCGGTTCGGCCACATGGGCTTTCTGCGCCGGCCCAGGGCGGCGGATCGCGCGGCGGTTGATCAGGCGCTGGCGCGCGTGAACATGACCGAATTTCGCCACCGTCAAATCGGCGAGCTGTCGGGTGGCCAGCGCAAGCGCGTGTTTCTCGCGCGGTCGCTGGCGCAGGATGGGCAGGTGATCCTGCTGGACGAGCCGTTCACCGGGGTCGACGTGCGCACCGAAGAACAGATTATCGCCCTCCTGCGCGAGTTGCGCGCAGAGGGGCGGGTGATGCTGGTATCGACCCACAATCTGGGATCGGTGCCCGAATTCTGCGACCGCGCGATCCTGGTCAAGGGCACCGTGCTGGCCTATGGGCCGACCGAGACGACGTTTACCCACGACAATCTGGAACGCGCGTTCGGCGGCGTGCTGCGGCGGTTCACGCTGGGCGGCGGCGCGCTGCACGATGACGAGGATGGCCGGTCGGTGACCATCCTGACCGATGATGAACGCCCGTTCGTGCAATACGGCCAGAAGACCCAGAAGGCCGAGGCAGCCGAATGATCGCGACCCTGCTGGAGCCGTTCGGCTATGGCTACATGACCAACGCCATGTGGGTGTCGGCGCTGGTCGGAGGCGTTTGCGCTTTCCTGTCGTGTTTCCTGATGCTGAAAGGTTGGTCGCTGATCGGGGACGCGCTGTCGCACTCGGTCGTGCCGGGGGTGGCGGGAGCCTACATGCTTGGTCTGCCGTTCGCCTTGGGCGCGTTCGTGTCGGGGGGGCTTGCGGCCGGGGCGATGCTGTTGCTGTCGGAACGGTCGGGGTTGAAGCCGGACGTGATCATCGGGCTGATCTTCACCTCGTTCTTCGGCCTCGGGCTGTTCATGGTGTCGGTCAGCCCGGTGTCGGTCGACATCATGACGATCACCATGGGCAACATCCTGGCCATCACGCCCGGCGACACGCTGCAACTGGCGATCATCGATTTCGTGTCGCTGGCGGTGCTGCTGGCCAAGTGGCGCGATCTGGTGGTCGTGTTCTTCGACGAAAACCACGCGCGCAGCGTCGGTCTGCGGCCGGGGTTGCTGAAGGGCGTGTTCTTCGTGCTTTTGTCGGCGTCGGTCGTGGCGGCGATGCAGACCGTGGGGGCGTTTCTGGTGATCGCCATGGTGGTGACGCCAGGGGCGACGGCATATCTGTTGTGCGACCGGTTTCCACGGCTGATCGTGACGGCGGTGTCGATCGGCACGATCACCAGTTTCGTCGGGGCCTATGCCAGCTACTTTCTGGATGGGGCGACCGGCGGCATCATCGTCTGCCTGCAGACCCTGATCTTTCTTGTCGTGTTCGTCTTCGCCCCGAAACACGGGTTGCTGGCCGCCCGGCGCCAAGCCGCACAGGCGTTGCGGCGCGGACCAGAGGCGGTGTGATGGCGTTCGATCCGGCGACCCTGCTGATGCCGTTCCAGTTCGGGTTCATGCAGAACGCCTTTCTCATCTCGATCATCGTGTCGGTGCCGACGGCGCTCTTGTCGTGCTTTCTGGTCTTGAAAGGCTGGGCGCTGATGGGCGATGCCATCAGCCATGCCATCCTGCCGGGCATCGTGCTTGCGTATGTGGTCGGCGTGCCGCTGCTGGTCGGCGCGTTCGTGGCCGGCATGTTCACCGCCGTGGCCACCGGGTTTCTTGCCGGCAACAGCCGCGTCAAGCAGGACACCGTGATGGGCGTGGTCTTTTCCGGCATGTTCGCGCTGGGCATCGTGCTTTACGTCTCGATCGAAACCGACGTTCATCTGGACCACATCCTGTTCGGCAACATGCTGGGGGTCGAGCCGGATGAGATCTGGCAGGCCGCCGTGATCGCCGGGGGGGTCACGCTGATCCTGGCGCTGAAATGGAAGGACTGGCTGCTGCACGCCTTCGACCCCGCGCAGGCGCGGGCGGTCGGGCTGTGGGTTAACTGGCTGCACTATGGCTTGCTCGCGCTGATTTCGCTGACAATCGTTGCGACCCTGACGGCGGCGGGGCTGATCCTGGCGATCGCGCTGCTGATCGCGCCGGGCGCCATCGCGTTTCTGCTGGTGCGGCGGTTTGCGACGATGCTGTGGGTTGCCGTCGTCGTGTGCATGGCGTCGATGCTGGCCGGCACCTACGCCAGCTTCTTCATCGACAGCGCCCCGGCCCCGACCATCGTTCTGATCCTGACGGCGGCGTTCATCGCCACCTTCGTGCGGCGGCAGGTGCTGAACCGGCGGGCGTCGCTGCAAAAGATGACCGAGGCAACCGGGCGCTGAGGGCGGCGCGCAGGCCCGGCCCGTCACGTCTGCGCGATGTGCCTGAAACGGGTAACACGGACCCGCCCTTGCACGACCTGCCTGTCAGCAACCCAGCCAAAGGATCGTGTCATGTTCCGCACCACTGCCGCCGCCTGTCTGATGTCGTTTGTCCTCGCCAGCCACGGCGCCGCCGGAGACCAGTATGTAGACCCCAACGGCTTTGCCGTGTCGGGGTTCGACGTCGTGTCGTATTTCAGCCTGACGCAGGGCGAACCCGGCCAGCCGCAACCTGACCCGCAGGTGGGCCATGCGGCGATCACGGCCGACTACAACGGCGCCACGTTTGCCTTTGCGACCCCGGCCAATCGCGCGGCGTTTCTGGCCGACCCCGCGCGCTACGTGCCGCAATATGACGGCCACTGCGCCTATGGCGTGGCGAAAGGCGGAAAGGTGCCGGGAAACCCGACACTTTGGCGGATTGTCGACGGAAAGCTTTATCTGAACATTACGCCCGCCGTGGTGGGCTATTGGGAGAAGGATATTCCGGGTAATCTCGGCAAATCCGAATCCAACTGGAGCCGGATCGAATCCGACGCGGCCTCGACCGCAGCGATCCCGCAGTTTTCGTCGCCGGCACCGGTGCGGAACTGATCAGACCGACGGCAGACCGGGCGAGGATGCCCGGTCGCAAGACAGGACAGGCCCCGTGACAAACCCTGAACCGACGCTCCCCACCCGGACAGCCTTGGCGGGGCTGCGTGTGCTCGATCTGTCGCGCATCCTGGCCGGTCCCACCGCCACGCAACTGCTGGCCGATCTCGGGGCCGACGTCATCAAGATCGAGCGACCGGGGGTGGGCGACGACACGCGCGGCTGGGGCCCACCGTTCGTGAAGGACGCCGCGGGCCGCGATACCCGCGAAAGCGCCTATTTCCTGTCGGCCAACCGCGGCAAGCAGTCTGTCGCGATCAACATCGCCGATCCGGCGGGGCAGGCGCTGATCCGCGATCTGGCGGTGCAGTCGGACATTCTGGTCGAGAATTTCAAGGTGGGCGATCTTGCGCGGTATGGTCTGGACTTCCCGACGATGGCCGACCTGAACCCGCGGTTGATCTATTGCTCGATCAGCGGGTTCGGACAGACCGGACCGAATGCGCACCGGGCGGGCTATGACTTTCTGGCGCAAGGCGAAGGTGGGCTGATGTCGTTGACCGGCACGGCGGACGGGCCGCCGATGAAGGTGGGTGTCGGATTGATCGACGTGATTTGCGGGCTTTACGCCTGCAACGGCATCCTCGCGGCGGTGCAGGCACGGCATGCGACGGGGCGGGGCCAACACATTGACATCGGTTTGCTGGACGCGCAGATCGCGGTGCTGATCAATCAGGGCGTGGGCTATCTGACCGACGGCGTCGTGCCGCCGCGCCGCGGCAACGATCATCCGACCATCGTGCCTTACGGCAGCTTTCCGGTGTCGGACGGCACGATCATCCTGGCTGTCGGCAACGACGTGCAGTTCGTCCGCCTGATGGCCGAGGCTGGGGCACCGGAGCTGGCAAGCGATCCGCGGTTCGCGACCAACACGGCGCGCGTGCAGAACCGGTCCGCCCTGATCCCGCTGATCGAGGCTTTGACCGTGCAGCGCACCGCCGCCGACTGGCTGGCCGCGATGGACCGTCTGGGCGTGCCGGCCGGCCCGATCAACGATCTGCATCAGGTATTCGCCAGCCCGCAGGTCAAGGCGCGCGGGATGGCGATCACGCTGCCGCACCCGGTCGCCGCGTCGGGGCAGGTCGCGCTGCTTGGCAACCCGCTGAAACTGGGCGATACGCCGGTGACATATCCCAAGGCGCCACCCCTGCTGGGGCAGGACAGCCGGGCCGTGCTGTCGCGGGTTCTGGGAATGACGGATGCCGCGATCGACGGTCTGGTCGCGCAGGGAACAATCGGAGAGACGCCATGACAACGGGTGCAGACATCATCGGGCGGGCGCTGGCCGCGGCCGGGGCGACCCATGCGTTCGGCATACCGGGGGGCGAGGTTCTGGCACTGATGCAGGGGCTGGATGCGGCCGGGATGGAGTTCGTTCTGGTCAAGCACGAAAACTCGGGCGGGTTCATGGCCGAAGGTCTGTGGCACATGACCGGCGCCTTGCCGGTTCTGGTGGCCACACTGGGGCCCGGCGCTGCCAACGCCGTGAACGTCGTCGCAAATGCGATGCAGGACCGCGTGCCCCTGATCTTTCTGACCGGCTGCGTGGATGCGTCCGAAGCCGAGACCTATACCCATCAGGTGTTCGATCATCAGGCGATGATGCGCCCGATCACCAAGGGCAGCTTCCGGCTTGCGGCGGGGGCCGTCGGGGCAGGGATGGCCAAGGCGATCGCGCTCGCCACATCGGGGCAGCCCGGCCCGGTACACGTCGATGTGCCGATCGGGGTTGCCGAGGGCGCTGCCCGCGAAACCCCGTTCGCGGCACTCGCCCGGTCGATGCCGGGCCTGCCGGATGCCGCCGGTCTGGTGGCGGCGCTGGCGGCGCTGACTGCGGCGACGCGGCCCATCGCGATCGCGGGGGTCGATGCGGTGAACGAAGGGGCGGGCCCTGCGATTGCGGCATTCTGCCGGTCCCATGCCATTCCGCTGATCACCACCTACAAGGGCAAGGGTCTGATGGCGGAAACCGACCCCTTGTGTCTGGGCGGAGCGGGCCTGTCGCCGCGCGCCGACACGACGCTGCTGCCGTTGGTCGCAGCCGCCGACGTGGTGCTGCTGCTGGGATACGACCCGATCGAGATGCGCACCGGCTGGCGCAACCCGTTCGGCCCCGGCCAGACCGTGATCGAGATCGCTCCGGTGCACCGCGACCACGCCATGCACCGGGCCGACATCACCTTGACGGGCGGATTGGTGAACACTTTTGCGGCGCTGCGCCATGACACCGGGCCCCGCTGGCCTGGGCACGAGCCGGCGCAGGCGCGCGCGGCGCTGAAATCGGCGTTCGCCGGGCCCGGCGGCTGGGGTCCGCATGCCGTTTTCCGCACGTTCCGCGATGCTCTTCCGGCGGAAACGGTGATCACCGCCGACAGTGGCGCGCACCGGATCCTGGTCAGCCAGATGTGGGACAACGCCGGCCCGCGGCAGATGCTGCAATCGTCCGGTCTGTGCACCATGGCCTGTGCCGTGCCGTTGGCTGCCGGGGCTGCCATAGGTCGGCCCGGCGTGCCGGTAGTGGCGTTCGTCGGAGATGCCGGTCTGGAAATGGGCGCGGGAGAGTTGGCGACGCTGCGTGACGGGAACCTGTCGGTCATCATCTGCGTTCTGGTCGATGCATCGTTGTCGCTGATCGAGATGAAGCAGCGCAGTGTGCAGCGCGCCAATCTGGGCGTGGACTTTGGCGAAACCGACTTTCCGGCACTGGCACGGGCATTCGGCGGCGCAGGGTGCTGGGTGAGCGACGAAAAAGCGCTTGCAAACGAAATTGCTGCAGCGCAGCATAGAATGGGTTTCAGCCTGATCGCCGCTCGGATCGGCAAACGCGCTTATGACGGCACTTTCTGATCAGGTCACGTCCCCGTGAGGAAAATGAAATGAAAACAGGTTGTTGTAACGGTGCTGACTGATACCGCGACATTGACACGGAGGGCGTCGGGTTTGTCGCGACCGCCTCTTTCGGTCAAAAAAGGAAATTGCCCATGGTGCTGCCCGATGATCTGAGCGGGATGCCGGCGTCTTTGCCATCAAGTCTGATCGGTGGGTGGAACCGCGTGATCCTTGGAGTGCTGTCGCACGCCGCGGCGACCGGCCCGGAGTTGAATTCGGTCCTGCAGGTCGCTCCCGACTTTGCCCTGGGACAGGCCGTGCGGGGCTTGTCGTGTCTGATGCTGGGCCGGGCCGAAATGGTCGTCGTCGCGCACGAGGCGCTGGCTGCCGCACGGGCGGCGCAGCCCGGCACCCGCCGCGAGGCCGAATACGTCGAGGCGCTGTCGGACTGGCTGTCGGGCAGTCCGACCCGCGCCGCAGCCCGCATCGAGGCAGTGCTTGCGCAACATCCGCGCGACGCTTTGGCGATGAAGCTGGTGCAGGGCATCCATTTCATCATGGGTCGCCCGATCGAGATGCGCCGTTCGGTCGAGGCCATCCTTCCGGTCTGGGACGATCATCCCGCGCGCGGGTACCTGCTGGGCTGTCATGCCTTCACGATGGAGGAAACCGGCCACTACGCCGCGGCAGAGCGGATCGGGCGCACGGGGGTGGAGCTTGCCCCGGACGATGCCTGGGGCCTGCACGCCGTGGCGCATGTGTACGACATGACCGGCCGGGCTGGCGATGGCCTTGCCTGGTTAAACGGGCGCGAGGCGTCCTGGGCGCACTGCAACAACTTTCGGTTCCACGTCTGGTGGCACCGCGCCCTGATGCATCTGGACCTTGGCCAGTATGACGCGGCACTCGCGCTCTACGATGCTGAGATCAGGGCGGAACGGACCGACGATTACCGTGACATCGCCAATGCCGCGTCGATGTTGTCGCGGCTTGAACTGGACGGCGTGCCGGTCGGCGACCGATGGGACGAACTTGCCGATCTGTCCGAACACCGGGCGACCGACGGGTGCTTGGCCTTTGCGGACCTTCACTATCTTTTGGCGCTGTGCGGCGGGGCGCGCGACGACGCGGCGGCCGGACTGATCGCGCGCATGGCCGCGACCCCCGCCGAAGACAGCGACGCCCGGCGGATCATCGCGCATCCCGGGCTCAGGATGGCGCGCGGCGTTCAAGCCTTCGCCGCAGGGGACTATTCTGTCGCGTGGATGCACCTGCGCGAGGCGCGGTCCGATGCGCAAACGCTGGGGGGAAGCCACGCACAGCGCGACGTGTTTGCCCGCATCACGATCGAAGCGGCGCTGCGGGGCGGCTATCTGGATGCCGCGGAAGGTTTACTACGTGAACGTCAAGCGCAAAGATCGAGCCGAGCCGATGGCTATATGCAACGCCGCATTGCAATAATTGATGCTGCGCGTGCGAAGGCGGTCTGATATGCGGCCCGATTGAACAAGGATAAATGCCCAGAATCATGATGTTATCAACAGCCCGCGTCCGTGATCCCCGGCTTGATTTCTTTCGCGGCCTTGGCATGTTCATCATTCTGGTCGCGCACATCACCGACAATCCCTGGAGCCTGTGGATCCCCGCGCGATTCGGCTTTTCAGACGCGACCGAGATCTTCGTCTTCTGTTCGGGCATGGCATCGGCCATCGCCTTTGGCGGCACGTTCGCGCGGGCGGGTTTTGGCTGGGGCGTAGTGCGGATCGCCTACCGGATCTGGCAGGTCTACTGGGTGCACATCGGGGTGTTCCTGTGCGCGCTTCTGGCCGCGCTGGTGATCGACCTGTCGGGCGCGTTTCCGGACAGCGAAGTGGCGACGCAGAACCTGAACAAGTTTCTCTACAACACCGGACCGAACCTGATCGGGCTGATGACCCTGACTTATGTGCCGAACTTTTTTGACGTTTTGCCGATGTATCTGGTCATCCTTGCGATGATCCCGCCAATGATCGCGCTTTCGCGGCTATCCCCGGTCGTGCCGTTGCTGG
>JANNNU010000088.1:0-2219 GCA_031398695.1 Paracoccaceae bacterium
GTGGCCATCACCCGCCAGACGCTGATCAACGACGATCTGGATGCCTTCACCCGGATCCCCGCGATGTACGGCAACTCCATCGCACAGCTGGAGTCGGACGTGGTCTGGGGCATCATCACCGCCAATCCGGCGATGGCCGACGGCAATGCGCTGTTTCACACCACCCACAAGAACCTTGCCGCGACCGGCACTGCGCTGGCTGTCGATGCTGTGGGCGCAGCCCGCGCGGCGATGGCGCTGCAGACCGGCTTCGACAAGAAGACCGTGCTGAACATCCGCCCCGCCTTCCTGATCGTGCCCGCAGCACTAGAACTGAAGGCCGAGCAGCTTGTGGCGCAAAACCTCGTGCCCGCCGACAGCAGCAAAGTGGTGCCGCAGTCGATCCGCACCCTCAGCCCGATCAGCGAGCCCCGGCTCGTTGCCGCCAGCCCCACCGCCTGGTATCTGGCCGCCAACCCGAACCAAATCGACACCATCGAATACGCCTATCTGGAAGGCCAACAGGGTGCCTACGTTGAAACCCGCAACGGCTTCGATGTCGATGGGATCGAGATCAAGTGCCGCCTCGACTTCGGCGCCAAGGCCATCGACTGGCGCGGTCTTTACCGAAATCCCGGCGCGTAAGCCGCGACAATTCCATCACCTGAACCCTGACAGGCGGCCCTCGCGGCGCCTGTCTCCATGTTCGCGAAAGGAGATCTGCGATGAAGAACTACGTCCAGCCCGGCAATACCATCACTCTGACCGCGCCCTATGCTGTCACATCCGGCGACGGCCTGCTGGTCGGTGCCATCTTCGGTGTGGCCGCTGGCACCGCCATCCTTGGCGATCCGGTCGAAACCGCAGTCGAGGGCGTCTACGATCTGAAGAAGGTCGCGTCGCAGGCTTGGGCCGCGGGCGACAAGATCTATTGGGACAACACCGCCAAGCAGACGACCAAGACCCTGACCGCGAACACGCTGATCGGCGTGGCAACTGAGGCTGTGGCGGGCGGGGCCACCGACTTGATCGGCCGGGTGCGTCTGAACGGCGCGTTCTGATGTCGGCTTTCGCCGCCGCCGTCGGCGCGCTTTTCGCCGATCCGAACATGGGGCGCGACGCGGTCTACATTGCCGACGGCGGCGCGCCCGTTCTGGTGCGCGTCGTCGCCCGGCGTGCCGATGTCGTCACCGACTTCGGCGATGCCCGGCTCTGGTCGGAAACCACCCGCATCGACCTGCGTGTGGCCGAGGTGCCGAACCCGCGCCCCGGTGACAGGGTGGAAATCGACGGCGACGCCTTCCTCATTCAGGGCGAGCCGGTGCGAGACCGCGAGCGGCTGGTCTGGACTCCGGATCTGAGGCCAGCGTGAAACTGAAGCTCGCCATCGATCCCGACATCGTCGCCCTGATGGCGGCCGAGGTCGCAGCGGGGGAACGCGCTGTCACCGCCGCCATGCGCGAGGCGGGCACCGGCCTGAAATCTGCCTGGCGCACCCAGATCACCGGCGCCGGGCTGGGCACGCGCCTCGCCAACTCGATCCGCTCCGCCAGCTTTCCTAAATCCGGCGAAAGCCTGAATGGTGCAGCGCTGGTCTGGTCGAATGCCCCGGTGATCATCGGAGCGCATGACACCGGCCCGCTGATCCGGTCGAAGAACGGGTTCTGGCTGGCGATTCCCACAGCAGCAGCAGGCAAATCCACGCGCGGCGGCCGGATCACCCCCGTCGAACGGGAACGCCGCACTGGTTTGCGCCTGCGGTTCATCTATCGCCGAAGGGGGCCAAGCCTGCTGGTGGCCGAGGGACGGCTGAACACCAAGGGCCGGGCCGTGGCGTCACGGTCGAAAACTGGTCGGGGTGTCGTTACCGCGCCCATCTTCCTGCTGGTGCCGCAGGTCAAGCTGCCGAAGCGGCTGGACTTGGCGCAGGATGCGGAGCGGGCGGCGGACGGTGTGCCGGGGCTGATCGTGGCGAAGTGGGTGGAAGCGCGATAGTTTCAGGGACGCGCCGCAGCCGGGCGGTCTTCCCGTCCACAACGGCGGCGACTGGGTTCTTCGGTGTCGCCCAGCCCTTCAAGCGCGACCGGGGCCTTGCCGGGAAACTCGACCATCAGCGTCAGTGAGCCGCCCATGGCGCGGACGTAAGAAGTCAGCGTCGACAGCAGCAGATCGCTCTGGCGCTCATACTTGGCAACCGTCGCTTGCTGGATGCCGAGAGTTTCGGCCAGTTGCACCTGCGT